>JAZQVJ010000038.1:0-7397 GCA_045631785.1 Eubacteriales bacterium | reverse complement strand
TGCACAGGGGAGGCCTATTTTCTATATAGCGCAAAAGCCCTCTCCGTCACGCTCCGCGTGCCACCTCTCCCGGAGGGCGAGGCTTTTGGTTGTTGAGTTGCGCGGAGGAGGGCAATATGACCGAAACTCCATCTCACAATCATAGCATATTCCTAAGGGCAACTACGGCAGGGGCACAGTCCCTCCACCGCTTTGCGGTCCCTCTCCCCTTGCACAGGGGAGGCCTATTTTCCGAGCACCGGTTAACCTCTCCCCCACCACGCTCCTTGCGCGTGGTTTTCGTTTACCAAAAAAGACAGAGAATCTAATTCTCTGTCTTTTTTTGAGGTGGCACGTAATGTCAAGATCAGACTTCAACTCCCAAAAACCTCTTCGCAAGAATACCGACACCGAAGGAGATGACGGCGACACCGATCGAGATCAGGGACATTTCAAGGAAGCGGCGGCCGAAGGGCTCATCGCCAGCGACCGAAGTGTAGTAGGTAAAGCCCGCGATGATAAGGACGATGATGCCAAGCATTGTGATAAGGGCGAGGAGGTACTGTGCGGGGGGAAAGAGGAGGTAAGGCAGGACGAGGAGTGCCACCGTGATAAGGTAGGCAACGCCCGTATAGGTGCAGGATTTGAGGGCATCGCTCCGCCCCTCGCTTTTGGCCGAGAGAAATTCGCTTGAGGCCATGGAGAAGGTGGCCGAGATGCCGACGATCAGCCCCGAAAGGGCGACAAGACGGGTATTTTGCAGGGCGAAGGTGAAGCCGGCAAGGCTGCCCGCCAGCTCAACGAGCGCATCGTTGAGGCCGAGGACCATGCTGCCGACGTACTTGAGGCGTTCCTCGTCCAGCATGGCAAGGAGCGAGGCCTCGTGCTCCTCCTCCTCGGCGCGGACGGTAACGCTCTCGGGGACCTCCTCGGCGAGGGCGGCATAGGTGGCTTGCGCGTGGCCCTCACCGCGCTCCATGAGCTTGACGGCAAAGGTGAAGCCGAGGATGCGCGCGAGCCACGTATACTTCAGGACCTTGCGGCGGCAGGGCTTCATCTCGATGCCGGTATAGCCGCGCCAGATCTCGTAATGGGCGCGCTCCTCCCTCGCAAGGCGGCGGAGGGTGGCCTTATTTTCATCGCCCTTCGCAAAGCGGGCGATCCTCTCGTAAATAACGCTCTCAGTCAGCTCGTTTTGCTGCATGCGGCGCACGGTAGCGAGGGCTTTTGCGGATAACTCCTTCATATCTCACCCCTCCTGCTTGCGGAAGGTGATCTCCCCCGTTGCGGAATTCATCGCATCGACGATGGCGAGCGACTCCAAGCGGTAGCCACGCTCACGGATGGTCGCACCGCCGACCTGAAAGCCCTTCTCGATCACGATGCCGATGCCCTCGACGGTGGCACCCGCCGTTTCGGTAATCGAGATAAGCCCCTGAAGGGCGCAGCCGTTGGCAAGAAAATCGTCGATGATCAGGACGCGGTCGCCGGGGTTCAGGAAGCGCTTTGACACGATGACCTGGTTTTTGCATTTGTGGGTGAAGGACTCGACCTCCGCCACGTACATATCCCCGTCGATATTGACGCTCTTTGACTTCTTGGCAAAGAGCACGGGGACGCCAAAGTGCCGCGCGGCGGCGCAGGCGATGGCGATGCCCGACGCCTCGATGGTCAGGATCTTGGTGACCGGTGCATCCCCAAAGCGGTGACAGAACTCGGCACCGATCTCGTCAAGAAGGGCGACGTCCATCTGATGATTGAGAAAGCTGTCGACCTTTAAGACGTTGCCCGGCTTCACGACGCCGTCACGCAGGATGCGCTCTTCGAGAAAATTCATACGATGTCCTCGCTTTATACTGTGAATGAAATACCTGTTAAGGATATTGTACGATTTTTGTCGGCGTTTGTCAATTTGTTCACCGATATTTTTGGCGAAAAAGAGAAAAAAGCACACGAAGACAAAAAACAGCACGCAGAGCGTGCTGTTTTTTACCGTCACCCCTTGGGCTTTTTGATGCGGTTGAGCTTCTTATTCATCTTAAGAAGCTCCTCCTTTGTAAAGGACACGTTGATCATCGCCATCATGCCGGTCAGGCGGAGGACGGTGAAGCCGCCGAGCATCTGCATGATGCCACTGCCGCTGCCGCCGCCGAGGTCGACGTCAAAGCCGCCGGACTTCTTCTCTTCCCCTTTGGCCTTTTTGCCCTTCTTCATCTTCTTTTTGAGCTTGAGGGCAACGCCGAGGAACCAGAGCTTGCCGCGCTTCGTTGCCATGATGTCCGCGACCTTATCGTTTAAGGAGAAGCGCCCCTCGGGGGCGTTGATGTCAAACCAGTTGAGGACGGCGCCCTTCTCGACGAGGACGTAATCCATATTCATCTCATCGACCTTGCGGATGCGCCCCTCGTCGGTGAGGTCGCCCGCACGGGCGACGATCACGCTCTCGCCCTCGTTCTTGACGTCAAAGCAGAAGAAGTGGTCGGGGGCCGTCCTTTTGCCGATGCTCTCACCGTTGACGAGAAGCTCGACCTCGGGAAGGTTCGAGTAGACTGTGACCTTGGTCACATCCTCAACACGGTCGACGTAGCGCTTGCCGCAAAGATGGACAAAGGGCTCGTCCGAGAGCCACGCCTTGTAGGCGTAGAAGGCGTCCTTCTTGTACTTTCTGTCCATTGTGACGAGGCCCTTGTGATTCTGACCGTTTTCACCACCCTCGGCGCGCGCATCGGCACCGAAGTCGAACATATTCCAGACGTGAGTCGCCCAGAGGTACTTACGCGAGAAGAGCTGCTTGATGAGCTCCTCGTGGTAGTACGCCTGGTATTCCTCGGTATAGTCGCCCTGCTTTGGATCGCTCGTGTGCCAATGGAGGGCCTCGCAGCCGTACTCCGAGCAGCCGATCGGGAGCTCGGGGTGCATGGCATGGAACTTATCGAACCACGGGCCGTTCATCGAGGTATCGCCGCCGTACCAGCCAAAATAGTGGTTGTAGGACACGACGTCGGGGATCAGGAGATAGGGATCGTCCATCCGGCACATCGACACGGCGGCGATCGTGGTCAGGCGCGTTTTATCCATCTCGTGCGCGAGGTCGTTGAGGATGCGGTGGTTCTCGAGAAGGTCCTCGTCCGAGCCCGCGATCGAGATCTCGTTCGAGAGTCCCCAAACGACGATCGAGGGGTGGTTGTAGTTCTGGGCGATGAGCTCCTTCATCTGCTGAACGGTATTCTCACGGCCGCCGGGCATATGGCGCGAGATGTAGGGGATCTCGGCCCAGACGACGAGGCCGTATTCATCGCAGAGGTCGTAGAAGTACTGATCGTGCTGGTAGTGCGCGAGGCGGACGGTGGTGGCGCCGACCTCCATGATGAGGTCGATGTCCTCCTTATGATGCTCGGGCAGGAGCGCATTGCCGACGCCGAGGCGGTCCTGGTGGCGCGATACGCCCCGCAGGGGGTATTCCTCGCCGTTCAGGATAAAGCCGCGCTCAGGATCGATCGTGAAGCTGCGGCAGCCGAAGCGACTGCACACGCTATCAAGCACCTCACCGCCCTCCGAGATCTCCACCTCGCAGCAATAGAGGTAGGGATCGCGGCGGCCGTGCCACAGGTGGACACCCTTGATCTCAAAGACGGCAACGCTCTCGGTCGTTTCGATCCGATCGAGCTCGTTCTCCTCCTTATCGTAGAGGGTGTAGACAAGCGTCTGCCCCTCGGTCATGCCCTTCGGGAAGGCGCGCACCTCAACGGTGGCATCGGTGCCGCTGACGGTCGGAGTGATCATAAGGCCGGGAGCGCCGTAATAGTCAAGGTCAAGGTGCGACTTACTGACGCACACAAGGTTCACGTCACGGTACACGCCGCCGTAGAAGGTGAAGTCGGCCATCTGGGGATAGACGGCTTCGTTCGGGGCGTTATCCACGAGGAGGGCGATCTCAGTGACCTCAGCAAGCGAGGAGGTAATATCGACGCGCCAGGTGGAGTAGCCGCCGTCGTGATGGGCGAGCCTTTCCCCACCGACAAAGAGGTCGGCCGAGGAGTTGGTGCCGCGGAATTCAAGATAATAAAGATCGGCTTCGGGGAGGTCGGCCTTCACCAGCGCTTTCTTATACAGGCAGGTGCCGCGGAAGTAGTCGTTTCCGCCGTCCTGCCCGTCGGTCGCGTTCCAGGTGTGGGGCAGGTCGAGGCGCTCACCGTCCGTCAGGGTGATGTCGGTCGTATCCTTGACGAAAAGCCAATCCTTGTTCAGGTTTACGATGTGTCTCATGAGGATCTCCTTTATTCTTTGACGGTGCCGTTTCTTTCGGCGAGCTCGGCCGTCATGGTTTCAAGAGTTTTCTTATCAAGATTGTAGATGACGGCAAGGCCGATGAACTGAAGCAAGGCGCTAAAGAGGTAGAGCCCTGCGACCAGCCAGCACATATTGTGGGCGGTGGTGGCCGACTGACCGATGGTGCCGTACTTCGACTGATAGCCGAGCCAGCCCATGATGAGAAGGACCATCGAGGGGCCGACGCCCTGCGAAAGCTTCCGGAAGAAGGAATGGAGCGAATAGACCGTCCCCTCCTCGCGGGTGCCGAACCTCCACTCGTTGTAGTCGATGGCATCCCCCATCATCGCCCAGGACACGCAGGTGTAAACACCCATACCGCCGCCAAAGACGACAAGGCCTAAGAGATAGACGACGAGCGAGGCCGTCACGTTCGAGATCAGCGGGAAGATCATCATGATGGCGGCACCGAAGAGAGAGGCGATGGTGCCGACGACCGAGGATTCCTTTTTGCCGTACTTCTTCACGATCTTGGTGATGAAGGGCATAAAGAAGAACATCGGGAGGAAGCCGATCATCTGCACGACACCCGAGAGCTGCGCCATATTGAAGTAGGTGGCAAACATGATGGTGGTGGCCGTGGTGGCGGCGTTCATACCGAGGAACATGCCCATCGCGGCCAGCGTGGCACCGACGGCGGGGCGGTTCCTCATAAACTTACCGAAGGCCTTGAAGATATTGAACCTCTCACCCTTTTCGGTGGTCTTGACGGTGTTCTCGTCAACACGCACGGTGATATTCTTGAGCATAAAGAGGAAGGAGAGGAAGCCGATGACACCCATGATCAGCGCCGCCCAGAAGACGCGCTCGCCGAGCAGGATCTCGAGGGGCTTGCCCGTCAGGGGGCTGAGGACCTCGGCGCCCTGCTGGTATGCTTCACCCGTGATGGGGTTCGCGTGGAACTTGTCGGGGCTGAACATCTCCTCGGCCCCCTCGGGGATCTCGATGTTCTCAAGGAAGCCGGTCGTGCCGTCATAGGTGACCTTGCGCCAGATGAGGGCGGGAAGGATCATCGTCGGGAGGATGTTGCCGATCATCGAGCCGATCGAGCGCCAGGTGGAGAGCTGGGCGCGCTCACCGACGTCCTCGGTCACGACCGAGAGCATCGAGCCGTAGGGGACGTTGGCGATCGTATAGAAGGCATCCCAGATGATATAGCCGACGATAAAGAGCACGGCCTTCAGCACGGGGCCGGCATCGGGGAAGGGCAGGAACACGGCGGCACCGCCCACGAGAAGCCCACAGGCACCGATAAAGATGTAGGTCTTGAACTTGCCTGCCCTGTACCTTCTCGTGTCGTTGTCGATCAGCGTGCCGATCAGCGGATCGTTGATGGCATCCCAGATCTGAACGACGAGAAGGAGGGCCGAGAGCAGCCCGGTTTCCAGCATCATATAGACGAGCCAGAAGGTCTGCACGGTGGCCTTGAGCGAGAAGCTCATATTACAGCCGAGGTCGCCGGCGGCGTACGCGAGCTTGTCCCGCATACCGAACGGACGCTTTTCGCCGGCCTTGAGTTTTGCTTGGTCTTTCATTCTTTTTCCTCTTTCTTTTGATATTTCACACGGAAGGGGGAACAGCGCCCTAAGGCGCTACTTCCAGTATACGGTATTTCGCGGCGGGACAGTGAGTAAAATTTTCATATTTTTTTGTGTTTTTTTCATCTATTCTTATAAAGAATTGTTGTAAATAAACAAAAAACATGGTATAATGAGAAAAACGATTGGATGATTTTGGGGGTGACTGCGTGTTTTGCCAGAATGAATTTGAGCTGTTGCGCCTAACCCTTAAGAAGCATCATGTCCGCACAGCCACCGTGAGCCCGGCCGAGCTTGCAGCGACGGTGGGGGAGGAGGAGCCGCTGCCCGTCCCGGTGCCGAGGACTCTCTACAGGTTCCGCGATGCGCTCGGCCTTTGCTATCTCTATCTCGTACCCGACACGACGGCGCCGGGAGAGATCCTTCTCATCGGCCCCTACTTCAAGTCCCCCCCGACCGAGGAGGTCATGGTGGCGCTTGCGGAGCGCCGTGGGCTGCCGCAGAAGGGACTGCGGTACCTGCGCGAATATTGCGCCGGGATCGCCGTGCTTGACGGGGAAAGCCCCCTGCTTCTCCTTCTTGAGAGCTTCTGCGAGCGCCTCTTTGACACGCCCTCCTTTGCCACAGCCGACGTAAGCACGGGCGCTGTGGCCTCACCCTTTTTCTCGGTGAGGGACCGCGGGGATGCCGCGGAGGAGATCCTCGTTGGAATGCGGACGATGGAGAGGAGATACGAATTTGAAAACGAGCTGATGGATGCCGTCAGCCACGGGCAGCTGCACAGGGAGGAGGCTCTTCTCTCCTCTCTCCGCGCCTCGGTCTTTGAGCAACGGCTGCCCGACACCCTGCGGAATGCCAAAAACTACGGTGTCATTATGAATACCCTCTTGCGGAAGGCGGCCGAGCGCGGCGGCGTGCATCCCTTTTACCTTGACCGCGTGTCCTCGGATTTTGCCGCAAAGATCGAGGCGATGCGGACGGTGGCCGACAGCGCCCCCCTGATGCACGAGATGTTCCGCACCTATTGCCGCCTCGTTCATCAGCACGTGGGGCGCAGCTATTCGCCCATCGTGCGAAAGACCGTCCTGCTCATTGACTCCCACCTGACCGAGGGGATCACACCGCGGGCATTGGCTGCGGCACAGGGCGTGAGCCTCGGCTACCTATCGACCGTGTTCCGCCGCGAGACGGGCATGACGCTCTCGGCCTATGCACAGGAGCAACGGGTAAAGCACGCCGCCTACCTTCTGACAAGCACCGATCTGCAGGTGCAGGCGGTCGCGCTCCAATGCGGCATCGTGGATGCCCCGTATTTCACCAAGCTTTTCAAAAAGGTAACCGGGAAAACGCCGAACCAATTCCGCCGGGAGGCCGCGGGCGGCAAGGCATAGGGAACGGTCCCTGCTTATTGTGCCACGGTTTGGCTTTTTTAGCCAAGTAACAGCAAAAAAGGGGCGCGCAAGGCGCTCCTTTTCAAATCGGCAAGGGGAACCGCCCCCGGTAAAGGCGATCGCGGGAATACAAAAAACGCAGTAAGTCGGATCGTAGCCA
>JAZQVJ010000037.1:0-5177 GCA_045631785.1 Eubacteriales bacterium | reverse complement strand
CATTTCTTTTGCAAATTCAACCTGCTTTTCAATATCTTTTGCACCGATGTTTACACATTCAGCATCTTCAGCAATACCGCCGTTACCGGGAAGAGCATAAATTTTTTCAACGTTTTTATTTTCTTTCAGCTTTTTAATAATGGCGTGCTCACGGCCGCCACCGCCAACGACAAGCAGCTTCATCCGTCACCTCTTAATGGTGGAACAGGCGCATGCCCGTGAAGGCCATGGCCATACCGTAGCGATTGCAGGTGTCGATGACAAGGTCGTCACGGATCGAGCCGCCGGGCTCGGCAATATAGCGGACGCCGCTTTTCTTGGCTCTTTCGATGTTATCACTGAAGGGGAAGAAGGCATCCGAGCCGAGGGCCACGCCGTCGATCGTATCGAGGTAGGCGCGCTGCTCCTCCTTCGTGAAGGGGGCGGGCTGCTCCGAGAAGTACTTCTGCCAGTTGCCGTCAGCACAGACGTCCTCCTCGTTCTGGTTGATATAGCCGTCGATGACGTTATCGCGGTCGGGGCGGCCGAGCGTCGGGAGGAAGGGGAGGTTCAGCACCTTCTCGCTCTGGCGGAGGAACCAGGTGTCGGCCTTACTGCCGGCAAGGCGGGTGCAATGCACGCGCGACTGCTGACCGGCGCCAACGTCGATGGCCTGACCGTCCACGGCGTAGCAGACCGAGTTCGACTGGGTGTACTTCAGAGTGATGAGGGCGATGATAAGGTCGCGGATCGCGCTCTCGGGCATCTCCTTCTTCTCGGTGACGACGTTCTTAAGAAGGTCGGCATCGATCTTGAAGTTGTTGCGCCCCTGGCGGAAGGTGATGCCAAAGACCTGCTTCTCCTCGATCTCGGCGGGAACGTAGTCGGGATCGATGGCCACGATGTTGTAGTTGCCGCCCCGCTTGGTTTTCAGGATCTCAAGCGCCTCGGGCTCATAGCCGGGGGCGATGATACCGTCCGACACCTCGCGCTTGATGAGCTTTGCCGTCGTCACGTCACAGACGTCCGAGAGGGCCACCCAGTCGCCGAAGGAGCACATGCGGTCGGTGCCGCGGGCGCGGGCGTAGGCACAGGCCAGGGGGGAGGCATCGAGGTCCTCAATGTCATCGACAAAGCAGGCGCGCTTCAGGGTATCGGACAGCGGGATGCCGACGGCGGCCGAGGTGGGGCTGACGTGCTTGAAGGAGGTGACGGCAGGGAGGCCGAGCGCCGCCTTCAGCTCCTTGACCAGCTGCCAGGCGTCGAGGGCATCGAGGAAGTTGATGTAGCCGGGGCGGCCCGAGAGGATCTCAAGGGGAAGCTCGCCCTCCCCCTGCATGTAGATCTTGGCGGGCTTTTGGTTCGGGTTGTTGCCGTATTTCAGTTCAAATTCTTTCATGATGCGTCCTCACTTTTCGTTTTTATTGATAATACGCTCGGTAACGCTCCCGTCGGCAAGCGACGTGTAGCGCACGTAGAGCGAGATCTTGTTGTCCTCGTTAAGGGCATCCCAGAGCGAGGCGGTAAAGCCGTCGATATCGTTCCCGATCGCCACTCTCTCGGGCTCACCCTGGAAGGTGGGGATGGGATTGCCGTCGGTCACGTAGGTGTGCAGGAAGTGGCCGAGCCCCGCGATGGCGGGATACTCAAAGGTGTAGCGCGCGCAAGCGCTCCCCTCGGCATCGGCGCTCTTGAGAATACTCATATCGTAGGTAAAGTCTTCTTTACCAAAGGTGATCATGCCGCTAATGCGCGGGGTGAAGTTGGGCGCATCGGGCTCGAACTCACGCGTGCGGAGGGCCTCCGCAAAGGTCTTGCCGTTCTTAAGGCCGTCGTAGACCGTGTCGGTCTGGTCGCCGTTGGTCACGATCAGCTTGCCGTCAAGCTCGCGGACGGCGGCGTAGATGATGAGCGAGGGATCCTCGACGAGCGAGGGATCGTGGGGCTCGGTGAAGAGGGCGCCGTCACGCTTTGTGAAGACGCGGTTGCGGCTGTTCTTCGAGCGCCCCATGATGAAGTAGGCCGAAACGGCGCTCTTGCCGTCGGCGCTCTTGCCGAGGACGATGCCGCGGCCAACGTACGGATTGTCACGGATCAGCTCACTGATGTCGTTGATCTTGTAAATGTTCATTTCTCTCTCCCAAAAATTATTCTTCTGTAAGTTGCTTTGCCAAAAGCTCGGCGGCGGCGGGCAGGAGCTTCCACTCGGCCTCCTCCATCACGCGCCGCTGCAGGACCTCGGGGGTATCGCCGTCCTTGATCTCGACCGCCTTTTGCAGAAGGATGCGGCCGCCGTCGGGAATTTCGTTGACGAGGTGGACGGTCGCCCCCGTCACGCGGACGCCGTAGGCGAGTGCCGCCTCGTGGACGCGCAGACCGTAGAAGCCCTCGCCGCAAAACGAGGGGATGAGCGAGGGGTGGACGTTGATGATGCGGTCGGGATAGGCCGCGATAACACGCGGGCCGAGGATCGAAAGGAAGCCGGCGAGAATGACGAGGTCGGCACGTGCTTCGCGGAGGGCGGCAAGCAGCCCGTCCTCAAACGCGTCGGCCGAGCCGAGGGCGCGGCGGTCGACGACGGCCGCAGGGATCCCCGCCGCGGCGGGGCGCTCAAGCGCGCGCACGCCCGGCTTTGACGAGAGGACGAGAACGATCTCGCCACTCGGAATAGCGCCCGCCCTCTCGGCATCGATGAGGGCCTGCAGGTTCGTGCCGCCCCCCGATACGAGAACGGCGATGCGTGCCTTTTTCATTCCTTGACCTCCTTCTCCTTCCCGACCATCGCAAGGAGGGGCAGGAGCATCCCGCCGACGGCGTTACCGCCGATGACGAGAATGAGGAAGGCGAAAGCATCGAGGGTGAGCTCGCCCGCCGCCGCGACGTAGAACATATCGGCGATCGAGTGCTCGAACCCGGCGAGGATGAAGGTAGGAACGCAGAAGAGGATACCAAGGGCGGTATTCTTCTCACGGTAGATCGACACGGCAAGGTACATAAGGATGCCGCAAAGCACGGCACGCAGAAGCACCGAATACCAGGGCATCGCCAGCTTCGAGCCGACGGCCACGGCCGCCACGGTCGAAAGCGCGGTTCCGCTGCCAACGGCGGGCATTAAGTAACAGACGGCGGTGCCGACGGCAAAGGTCGCAACGGCGTTGCCGAGGAGCGTCATACCAAGCCCCTCGAGCTCACCGAGCGAGAAGCGCTCGGGGAAATAGCCGACGCGCCCCGTAAAAAGGCCGTAGCCCTTATAGCAGATCGAGAGCAGGGCGACCGAGAAGAAGACGGCGCCCACCACGCGGTTGTCCGAGGCGAGATAAACGCTCCCGCCAATGGCGATCATGATGCCGGCCGATACGGCGGCGATGAACTGCCTCAGCATATCACGATCTTCTCGTCGCCTTCGACGATCTCACCGATGACGTAGGCATCCTCGCCGTTCTCGCGGAGGACCGACAGCGCAAGCTCGACATCCTCCTTGGCAACGACGACGCTCATGCCAACGCCCATGTTGTAGGTGTTGAACATATCGCGCTCCGAGATGCCGCCGGTTTTTGCGAGAAGGTCAAAGATCGGGAGCACGCGGACGGCGCTCCTCTCGATCTTGGCGCAGAGGCCGTCGGGGATCGAGCGCGGGATGTTCTCGTAGAACCCGCCGCGCGTGATGTGCGAGATGCCCTTGACGTCGGCCTTCTCGATGAGGGCGAGGATCGGCTTAACGTAGATGCGCGTGGGAGTCAGGAGGGTTTCGGCGACCGACTTGCCGCCAAGCTCAGGACGGGGATCGTACAGCTCCTTCGGGTTATTGTCAATATCAAACACCTTGCGGCAGAGCGAGAAGCCGTTCGAGTGGATGCCGGTCGACGGAAGGGCGATCACCACGTCCCCCGCCGCCATGCGCTCATTCTTCAGGATCTTTTTCTTGTCGACGATGCCGACAGCAAAGCCGGCAAGGTCATAATCCTCCTTCGGCATGAGGCCGGGATGCTCGGCCGTTTCACCGCCGATGAGGGCGGCACCCGACTGCACGCAGCCCTCGCAAACGCCGCTGACGATCGAGGCGATCTTCTCGGGGACGTTCTTGCCGCAGGCTATATAATCAAGGAAAAACAGGGGGCGGGCGCCGACACAGATAATGTCATTGACGCACATGGCAACGGCATCGATACCGATGGTGTCATGCTTGTCCATCAGGATCGCGAGCTTCACCTTGGTGCCGCAGCCGTCGGTGCCCGACACAAGGACGGGCTCCTCCATCCCGGCAACCGGCAGGCCAAAGCAGCCGCCAAAGCCGCCAACGTCGTCAAGACAGCCCTCGTTCCTCGTGCGGGCAATATGCTTTTTCATCAGCTCGACGGCGCGATAGCCGGCAGTGATGTCAACGCCGGCTGCGGCGTAGCTTTCGGATCTCGAATTTTCGATCATGTCTTTTATTCCTTTCCGTTCCAGCAGTAGGTGCAGAGCTTGCAGGGCGGAAGACCGATGGCCTCGATAACGCCCTCAAGCGACTGAAATTCCAGGGATGCAAAATGGAGCTTTTCGGCGATGGCGCGGCGCAGGGCGCGGCCGCGCTCGGTCGTGCCGTCACTGTATTCGTCAAGGTGGCGGTCACCCTCCTCGCCCTCAAGCTCACGGATAACGCGCCGGGCAAACAGCTCCATATCCCCCCGCGCCGGCGAGAAGTTCAGGTACTTGCAGCCGTACATGATAGGGGGGCAGGCCGAGCGCATATGCACGCTCTCGGCGCCGTTGTCATAGAGAAAGTCGACGGTTTCCTTCAGCTGCGTGCCGCGCACGATCGAGTCATCGACAAAGAGCAGGTTCTTGCCCTCGATCAGCTCGTGGACCGGGATCTGCTTCATCTTGGCAACGCGGCTGCGCTCGACCTGGCTCGGCGGCATAAAGCTGCGCGGCCAGGTGGGGGTATACTTGATGAAGGGACGGGCGAAGGGGATCGCGCTCTCATTCGCGTAGCCGATGGCGTGGGGCGTGCCCGAATCGGGAACACCGCCAACGTAGTCAATGCCCTCGGCGGTGCCGGCTTCCTTATCGTTCCTCGCCATGATGCGGCCGTTGCGGTAGCGCATGGCCTCGACGTTCACCCCCTGGTAGCACGAGGTGGGATAGCCGTAATAGGAGAAAAGGAAGGCGCAAAGGCGCATCTCGCGGCCGGGCTGGGCAAGGCGCGTAACGCCCTC
>JAZQVJ010000036.1:0-2433 GCA_045631785.1 Eubacteriales bacterium | reverse complement strand
GGGCGGGGGCGGGGCCGTGGGGGGCCTCCTCCTCGATCAGCTCGGACGGCAGCTCGTCACGGATGAAGCGCGAGAGGGGATTGAAGGCGGTGCGGCCGTACATCATCCTCTCCCTGGCATGTGTCACGAAGATCTTTTCCTTGGCGCGGGTGACGGCAACGTAAGCGAGGCGGCGTTCCTCGCCCAGCTCACCGGGATCGGTGCGTACCTGGCTCCCCGGGAAGATGTTCTCCTCCATACCGGGAAGGAATACCACGGGGAATTCGAGCCCCTTGGCGCTGTGGACGGTCATAAGGACAACGGCATCCGCGGCTTCATCGTATTTATCCACGTCGCTGACAAGGGCGACCTCCTCAAGGAAGCCGGTGAGCGAGGCCTCCTCGCCCGCGCGCTTGACGTACTCGGCGGCGGCCGACACAAGCTCGCCGACGTGGTCGATGCGGGTTTTGGATATCTCGCCCTCAGCGACCAGCATGGCTCGGTAGCCGGTCCTTTCGAAGACATGCTCAATACGGTCGGGGAGGGGACATTCCTCGGCACGGAGCGAGCGAAGAAGGGCCGAAAACTCGAGAAGGCGCGGGGCGGCCTTCGAAAGCTCGGGATAGTCGGCAGCGGCGTCGATCACCTCGCTCATCGAGAGCCCGCCCTCGGCCGCAAGACGGGCGACGGCCTCGACGGTAGCGTCCCCGATCTTACGCTTCGGCTCATTGATGATACGCGTAAGACGCAGGTCGTCGGTGGGGTTTGAAAGGACATGGAGATACGCGACCATATCACGGATCTCCTTGCGGTCGTAGAAGCGCTGGCCGCCAAGGATGCGATAGGGGATGCCACTCTTGGCGAGAGCGCCCTCAAGCGAGCGCGACATCTCGTTGATGCGGTAGAGGATGGCGATGTCACGGTAGCGGCGCAGCTCGCCCGTGACGGTTTTGATGATGCGATCGACGATCCAGGCGGCCTCGTCGTTCTGATTCTCGGATTTGTGTAAAGTTATCTTTGCGCCCTCGACCCCATCGCACCAGAGGCGCTTATCGTGGCGCTCGGAGTTGTGCGAGATGATGGCGTTGGCCGCGGCGAGGATGGTCTTGGTGCTGCGGTAATTCTGCTCGAGCTTGATGACACGGGCGCCGGGGTAGGTCTTGTCGAAGCTCAGGATATTCTCGACCGTAGCACCGCGGAAGCGGTAGATGCTCTGGTCATCGTCACCGACGACCATAATGTTGTTCTCCCCTGCCGAGAGGAGGGAGGAGAGGCGGAACTGGGCAAAGTTCGTATCTTGATACTCGTCGATGCAGACGTAGCGGAACTTCCTTTGATATTTGGCGGCCACCTCGGGATGCGTTTCAAGGAGGCGGACGGTCTTCATAATAATATCGTCAAAGTCGAGGGCGTTGGAGGCCTCAAGGCGCTTCTGATACTCACGATAGATGCGGCCGACAAGGCGGAGGCGGAAATCGCCGTTATCGGCAAAGTCCTCGGCCGACACGAGGTTGTTTTTGGCATCCGAGATGATGCTCATGACGCTCTTGACGGGGAGGAGCTTTTCGTCGATCTCAAGCGAACGCATGGCCTCGGACACGACACGCTTCCCGTCATCGGTATCGTAGATCGAGAAGCCGCTCCGATAGCCTGCCTCGGCGGTGTGTGAGCGCAGAATACGAACGCAGATCGAGTGGAAGGTCCCCGCCCAGATCTCGCCGCTGACCGAGGGATCGCCGAAGGCGGCATCCAGGCGCGCGCGGATCTCGTTTGCGGCCTTGTTCGTGAAGGTGATGGCGAGCATCGCCCACGGGGGGCAGGGGGCATGGGTAAAGACGGGAAGGATCTCGGCGACCTCGGCGAGCGACGACGTGGCGGCGCAGGCCTCAAGCGCCTCGACCTCGGCCTCGGTGGTACCCTCAGGCACATAGCTTGTGCCGTATGCCTCACCGAAGCGGATGAGGTGGACGATACGGCGGACGAGGACGGTGGTCTTGCCGCTGCCCGCACCCGCGAGAACAAGCACCGGGCCTCGCTCGGCCGTCACGGCCTCGCATTGGGCGGGGTTCAGCTTTTCTCCGTAGTAGCGGTCAAACAAACGGCGTTTGGCGGCGAGATAGCGGCGCTTCAGGTCTTGCATCGGGGTATCTTCCTCTCGTTTTTTACTCCCTCTATTATAACAGTTTCCCCCTTGCTTTGCAAGGGGGAAAGAAAAAAAGCGCGATGCGGCTTTATGCAGGGAGAGGATATAGTCCTCGCCGGCGGAGCGAGGCGCGATTTTAGCCCACGAGGGGGCGTGGAGATAAAACGGATGAGAGGGTTTGGATGCGGACGTCGGGAAGCCGTATACGACATACGGCGACCGTGGTCGCGTTCGCAGCCGGAGCCTATCGCCGTTTTAGCCCACGAGGGGGCGTGGTGGAGGAATTGCCATGACGCGGAAGCCCTCTCCGT
>JAZQVJ010000035.1:0-5346 GCA_045631785.1 Eubacteriales bacterium | reverse complement strand
GCGCCGCGGCGTTCTCACCGAGGAAGTCGGCAAAAAGCGCCGAAAGCGGCACAGCCGCCCCGTCCTCGGCATCCTCCTTCGCGGTGGTCGCCTCGCCGCCCTCGGGGGCTACGGCGGAAGTCGTTCCGCCTCCGGCCAATGCGCTACCTTCATCCCCGTCCTCCGCGGCGGCCGCCGGGAGGGCAGCACCCATGAGGGAAGCAACGAGCAAAAGCGAGAGCAGCAGGGCCGCCAAGCGGCCACGGTTAAAGTTGTTCATAAGCACCTCCGAAAGTGATGGGTTTTTGCGTGATCGCGTCATCGTGCGTTGCCAGCCTGTCCTCAGCAGCATCGAGGCGCGCGTTCAGGTGTTCAAGGCGCTCGGAGAGCGCAATGAGAAGCTGCCCCTCGCAATCCGCCAGGGGCGCGAGGTAGACGGCACCCGTCTCCTCGCCCTCTACCTTAGCCAGCGCGTCACACAGATAACGGCGTCCGCATTTGGAATGGACAGTCACCGAGAAAAGCTCGGGCAGATCGCCAAAGGGGACCTCGGCCACCCCCTCAACGATAGGGAAAAACTTGCCTCCGATGCATGCATAGTCGGCGCTTTTTCCCATGAATGTAAACAATACTTTCTCTCCGACGCGGACAGGCTCACTGCGGAAGGCCAGTCCGTAGCCGGCATCGGTCAGATGGAAGGTCATACCTCGCCCTCCCCCCGGGCGGCACGCGCCTTGCAGTCCTCGGCGTATGCCGTGTATTCTGCAAAGGCGTCGGGTGCCTCCTCGCGTCGGCGCAAAAGGGCAAGCTCCTCGGAGAGCGTGTACCTCTCACGGAGCAGCGCGTTCACGCGCTCGCCGTAGCGCGCCTTCTGTGTTTTATTGGCCTCTCTCAGCCGTTCTTTCAGCTTCATTGCGATTCTCCTTATGTCTTTTTGATCTCATAGATGACGGTAGAATCCACCGCCTCACAGCCGGCGTTCTCCATTGTGATGAAGCCGCCCGCCTCCACCGGCAGCACGCATCCTCGGACAAAGTCCTCGGGGAGGGGCGTCACGGCCTCCTTGGCAAGCGCTATGCCCTCCTCGTCCACCGTTTGGCGGAAGACCCCTGCTTCAAGGTCGAGGTGGTTGCCCGTGATCCCGTACCCCGGCAGGGCGCGCACCTCCTCGGGGATCTCGTAACGGATAGGCGCACGGTACATGACCGGCTCCCTGGCCCCGCCAAGGCACAGGAAGGGGAGGATCCGCTTGTTCTCAAAGACGGTTCCCTTATGGATATAGAGATAGAGGAAATAGCGTCCAAAGTATTGGTCGTCCCGTGACAGGACCGCCTTATTTTGGAATCGGAGCTCCTCTCCCGTGATCAGGATCAGCTCTACCCCGGGGGCAATGGCCGAGTGAATGTAAACCTCTCCCTCGGGCAGATCAAGGCCGTGCTGGGTGTTGTACAGGATGAAGGAAATGTCTTCGAGGGCCTCACCGTTAAGGATCAGCGTCCCGTCCTTAAGCGTCTTCGACGTAACACCGCCTCGGTAAGCATGGGCCGCGGGGTAGGGATAGGGGACGAGATTGGCGCCGTGCGATACGACCGCCGTGGTATCCACCCCGATCCCCTTGTTGCGCGGGATATACGTGTCGGTGTCACCGCGCGTGACCGACACATGGCGGAAGCGGACCCCCGTGCCGAGCAGCTCGTCGGCCCCCGTGTACCCGAGGAAAAGCTCGCCCGTCGAGGAGAGATAGCCGTCCTCGGTAAGGCGTGACGGCGCCGTGAAGGTGATGGTGCGGCGCACCCAGGAGCCGCGCTGAGGGCAGGTGGTGCTGATGCACAGCAGCCACTTGTCGTTGCGGGTAATACCGAAGGAGTAGTTGCCATGGGTATTGGTGGGGATCAGGGGATCCACAAAGATCTCAAAGCCAATGGTGTACTTGGCACCCTCCACCAGCACAAGATCGATCCCCTCCCAGCGTGCCCCTACCCCGGGATTGGCACTCTGGTAAAAGACGCCTCCATCGGTGTAGCCGCATACGGTGCCGGCGGCGTCGATGAACGAACGCCCGTCGGGGACGTCAATGGCGGTCGCACCGCTGCAGCCCCCGCCCAACGAGGCGATCGCTGCGTAGGGGAGAGCGCCGTTCGGCACGATCTTCCGGTAAAAGGGGCGGGCATCCTCCTGCTCTTCATAGACAACACCCTCGGTAGCCTTGCGGAGATTGGCGACCTCCTGCGAGAGCTTGGCCGCGGTGACGGCTGCCTCCTCGGATACCGCCCGGACCTCCTCGACCGTCTGCAAGGCGTCCCCCAAGCGGCGGTCCCTTTCCGCTTCGCTCTCCTCGATCGCGGCGATGGTTTCCTCGAAGGCGGCCATCAGCGCCTCGCGCCGCCCCTCGGCCGCCCCGCGCCCAGCCCCCTCGGCAACGCGCTCAGCCTCCTCGGCGGCGCGCTCAAGCTCGGCGGCGGCCCGGTCGGCCTCGGCATCTGCGAAAACGCTTTCGTACCCATCGGGGAGAAGGGAAGCGCTCAGCTTCCCGTTGACAAGGGGCGCGTATTCTCCGTCGTGGTCGTGGCAGTCAAAGGCGGCGGCCAGTGCTGAAAGCGCACGCTCGCCGTCTACCGTAAGATAGGTGGCCAGCTCGCCGTTTTTCACATCGGCAAAAAAGTCCTCAAGCGTGTCATCGCCGTTCCCCGTCGGGAGGGTGGAGGCCACCTCCCCCGCCAGCACGGAGTCAACCAGCTCGTTATACCTTTCGACAATACGCAAGGCGAGCGCATCATAGGCCTTCTTGATTTCGGAGGCGCTCATGCCGGGAGCGCCGAATCTCCCCGCGCGGTTCGGCGTGTCGGGGAGTCGCTGCACCCAGAGCGAGCGCACCTCCTCCTCGGTGATTTTTCTGATGTTCATCGTTTGATCCTTCCTGCGACCCTGTATTGATAGGCGATCGTAATGATACCGAAGGGCCGCTGATATTCTTCTGAAACAAAGTAGAGCTGCTTCTCCACCCAGCGCTTTTTGTTCTCGCGCAACCGCACCACGGTGTCGGGGGCGGTCTGGAATTCGGCGGTTGCGAAATCGGTTTCTCTATAATCGATCCGTCCGCCGTAGAGAGTGTCGGCGTGGCTCCAGCCCTCGCTGTCGGTTCTCACCCGCACCTCGATCCTTCCGCCCGTCATCGCCTTCAGCTTAACGGCTCCCCCGGCCGGCACGGTGCTTTTTGCAAGATGCGGCATGTCGCAGTTATCGCTCTTGGTCGCGCACCCCGAGAGGTAGGCGCGGCCGTTGAAGGTATAATAGCGGCGTGGGATGAGTCCGTCGGCCTCGCGCTTGTCGGTATTGAATACGCAAAGATCGCCCTCCTCGGTGCCGAAGAACAGGAGCCCCTCCGATTCAAAGAAAACGGTTGCCGGCGAAAACACGCCGCCGATCTGCTCCCCGTCGGTATCGACGAGGATGGCGCGGCCGTCCGTGACCGCATAGCGGAAGGCGACTCCTTGACTGCTCGTCGCACTGAAGACGGTACAGCCGTCGGCGTAGTCCTCGCTCTCGGCGGTGACGATTGGCAGCTGCTTGCCGTTCTGCATGACGGTCGCTCCCTCCGGTAGTCCCTCGGGGCGTGCGGTCGCGTAGCGGTAGCGGTCGGTCTGCCCTTGGTACACCCCAATGTCCGAAAGGTAGTACCAGTCGTATTCGCTGTTTCCGTGGCGTGTAACGCGCCGCCTTCCGTCGGCAAGATAGACGTGTCCCTGCGTGGCGATACCGAGGTAATCGCGATAGCGGAACAGGCGCGCCTGCTCCAATCGCTCGGCAAGCAGGCGTGTGTCCACCGCGCTCGAGAGATGACGGGTTGAATGCTCGCCCGAAAGCGCGCCCTCCTCAATGCGTTCAAGGCCGCCGGCCGAAAGAAAGACCGCCTCATCCCGGAAGAGCGTAGCCTCCCCAAGGCAGCCGAGGCTGCTGATCCCCTCGGCGGCGGGGTAGATGCGCGGCACGAGGTCATCCTCGGTGTCCTCCCCCACGTGGCAGAAGACCGAATGTCCGTCGGGCGGCACGTCGGTCAAGACGAGGAGATAGCCGGGGGCTGCGAGCAGGGCGCGCACCGGGGTGCGTCCGTCGCCGTCGGTCAGGCGGTTGTAAACGCCGAAGTACGTCGGAAGCGAGCGCCCCTCCCGATCTCTTTGCGAATAAAAGACCATTCCGGGCAGATCGGGGTTCCCCGAAAGAAAGAGGCGCCCGTCGTACCTCGCAATAAGACGGCAGCCGTCCAGCGCCTCCCGTCCGCTTCCCGTATAGCTGCGCCCCTCGGCTGCCATGGCCTCGGGGAAGTCGTTTTTCAGGCGGAGCGACAGGGAGAGCGTTGCACCGTAGAACCCCTCGAAGCTGTCAGCCTCAAGGAGAAGCCCCATCGGTCTTCCCTCGGTGGCGGCGATCGGTGTCAGACGGAGGCCGTCGGCTCCGTCCTTCGCCTCCTTTCCGTTGAGCAGCACCGAGCAAAGCTCCTCGGCCGGCGAGAGAAAGGGGAAAAAGAGGCGCACGCCGCGATAGGCCTGCTCGTAGTGGATCACGCAGGAGTTCGGGTTTGTAAGAGGAAAAAAGCGCTCGTTCCCCGAGATCTCCGTGTATTCGGCCGACGTCCCCGCGAAATAGACCGTGGTCAGCGCCACGTTGAAGAACGCACGCTCACGCACCTCGATCAGCTCACGGGGCAGGTAAATGGTCCTAAGGGCGCTGCATCCCTCAAAGGCCTGCACCGGGATCACCGTGACGGTCGGGGGGAGGATCACCGTTTCGAGCGACGGCATCGCGAGGCAGCAGGCGTTCCCGAGGATCGTGATCCCCTTCGAGAGAATGAGCGTCTTGATGCCGTCGGTGCCCCGCAAGGCGAAGTCGGCAAGGCCCGCCACGGCGTACAGCCGTCCTCCGAGCATTACGCGGGCGGGGACCGTGACCGTCTCCTCGGTGGCCTCTATGCTCGCAACCAGGCAAACGCCCTGATCGTTCACGGTGTAGCGGATACCCTCGCTCGTATAGGAGTACGCCTCGGCATCGTACAGATGATGCTCCTCGATCCCGCGGTCGGTGAGCAGATTTCTCTGCTCGCAGTCGGTCGCGTCTGAAAAGAGGGTAGGCACGTAGGCTTCGTCGCCCGCCGCCGTGAGGGCCGTGCCGTCGGTCACGGCAAAATGCTCTCCGTCGAGAAGACACAGCCGTCCCGCGAAGAGCGAGGCGTGGCTCGTGCGGTCGGCCGGGCGCACTCCGCCGCCAAGCGGCGCGAGCGCTGCGGGGGCGTCGCGGT
Organism: Eubacteriales bacterium; assembly: GCA_045631785.1. Taxonomy (GTDB): domain Bacteria; phylum Bacillota; class Clostridia; order Oscillospirales; family CAG-272; genus UBA1740. Next base: position 74 of record JAZQVJ010000035.1, on the reverse strand, counting down.
CCTCCGTGCGGAAGCGGTAGAGCGCGTCCTTCGCGTGGACGAGAAAGGCCCCGCGCTCGGAGGGATCGGGATGG
>JAZQVJ010000034.1:0-1620 GCA_045631785.1 Eubacteriales bacterium | reverse complement strand
AAAAAGCACCCCTGTCGGGGTGCTTTTTCTTTTCCTGTTCCTACACCGCTATCCCCGCCTCCTCGAAGAAGGAGGAAAGGAAGAGGATGCGCCGTCCTCGCTCGGCCGTTTCGTGGCGGATCTCGGCGCATCCCGCGGAATAGCCGGCAAAGGCGGCCATCGTCACGCCGAAGATGCCCGCAAGGATCCGCACCGCCGTCGCGGCATCGGGCGTTGCCCCCGGGAGGAAGTTGACCGAGGAAAAAAGGATCGCCGTTCCAAGGATCAGAAAGGGGCGCAGGAGCGCGTTCCTCGCTCCGTAGGAGAGGCGTCTTCTACCCACGTCGTTCATCTCGCTCCGCCCCTCGCCGCAGAGGATCCGCGCAGGGGAAACGGGGATGGCTCGGACTCCGGCGGCGCGCCGCACGGCGCGCCGCCTTGCACGGGGCGGCAGCATTTCGGAGGCGGCGAGAGAGCGCAGGGCCTCGCGCCGTCTTTCCGCTTCCTCCTCCGCCACCCGACGGCAATAACCGAAGAAGGCGGCAAGATGCCCGCGCCGCACCGCCTCGGAGAGCGCCGCGAGGCGCTCCCCCGAGCGTGTGTAATCGTGAAGCGAGAGCGATGCCGAGCGCTTCCCCTCGGGGATAAAGAGCAGGTATGAAAGATAGGATGAGAGCCCCGTATATGCCGTCCGCATGAAAAACTCGGGCGAAAAGGGGTTGACGATCTCGAGCAGGACGAGAGGAATGGCCGCCGTCAGAAGTAGACAAAAGACAAGGAGGATGCCTCCCGTATGCTCCGCCAGTGTTCGCCGCGCCGTCAGGCTGACGCGCTCATGTCCGTCGGCCAGCACCGAAAACATGTCATTCTTCATGGCTGCTTTCCTTGCCGCCAAGGCGGAAGAAGAGGGTACCGATCAGGGAAAACACAGTGCCGACCAGCGCAATGTCGGCCACTGCCGCGGCAATTTTGCCAAGCCACGCCGTCACGAGCCAAAGGACCCCCCATATCCCGAAGGCCGAGGGCGAGGCGATCCACCGTCGGAGGAGCGCAAGGAACCCGCGCCGCAGGGGGATCGCCGCCACGAGCAGAAGCAGGAGCGCGATCCCCGAGAGGATCGGCCCGCCCCCCTCACGCGCCCATAATGGGAAGCGCTCCAAGATGGCAAGGACGGGAGGGACGATACAGAAAAAATAGCCAAGCGCTCGCAAAAGGCGGCGTTTAGTCATGGCCCTCGCCCGCCTTCCCAAGGGCGGCGACCGCCGCGGCATGCATCGCCCCGATGCGCTCCTTCTGATACTGCGGCAGGTTGGCCGACATCAGGAGCTCGTAGAGGAGCGCCGTCTGCTCCCCGAGAACGAGATGGATCTCCTCGTCGGTCGTGTTGCGAGCCAGGATGCTCTCGGCCGCGCCCTCGGCGCGGTCGGCGGCTTGCTTGGCCGAGGCGAGCATTTCCTCGGCGCGTGCGAGCAGGCGGTCGATCTCGGCCCTCTCGCTCGCGTGCCCCTCCTCGATCGCGGCCACCGCCTCACGGCTTTTGCCGAGGAGGCTGCCGAGCGCATCGAGCAGTCCGGGAACGATGCGCTTGCGGAAAAGGAGCGTTACGAGCATCGTAAGGGTAAAGGTAGCACCCGAAAGAAG
>JAZQVJ010000033.1:0-2412 GCA_045631785.1 Eubacteriales bacterium | reverse complement strand
CGGCTGGCTCAACGAGCTTGCCTTTGTACCCGTGGACTTCGCCTCCGAGGCCGGCTATGACGAGGCGGCCGACGATATCGGCGTTGGCGCTCAGTATTTCTCGCAGGACGGCGTCATTAAGCTGGCGGGCTATGCCGGCATCACCTTCCCTGAGGGGCTTGCCCCCGCCGAGAAGCTGAAGATCGTGCAGAAGATGATGGAGGAGGGCTCCCCCCTCGCCGAGAAGATCTACGACGATATCGGCATCTACCTTGGCTATACCACGGCGTTTTACAGCCTGTTCTACGACATCAATCACCTCATCATCCTCGGCCGCGTGACCAGCGGTCGCGGCGGTGACATCCTGATGGCCCGCGCGCAGCAGGTCCTCGACGAGGAATACCCCGCCCTCGGTATTAAGATCTCGATGCCGAATGAGAAGATGCGCCGCGTGGGACAGAGTATTGCCGCGGCCTCTCTCCCCATGATCTCGAAGGCGTAAATTGCGCCTCGCTTCGCCGGGGAGCACAACCTCCCCCTCCCCGCGGATATGGTCGAAATGCGCGCTCGTTGTCACTCGCTTCATTTCTCCCTATCCTTGGGGTATCGCTGTGAAAAAATGCCACACCGTGGCGTTTTTTCTTGCTCACCCGCCGTATGCTATATACGGCTTCGCAGTGCCCCCCGACAAACCTTCTCATCAATTTCTGCTCCGCGAGATACTCTTGCAGACACAAAAAGAGCAGACACTGTCTGCTCTTTTTCTTTCTTTTGTGTGCCACATGCCAAACACGATTTCGCCGTAGATATCCACGATGAGCTCGATCAAAAAGTCCATGTCACACTCCTTGCGGCTTTTTGAAAAAGTATAGCACACTTCCGCTGAAAAAACAACCCCAAAAACCCCTAAAAATGTGTTATTTTCCTTGACAAAATCCAACTTTTTTCATATAATATGTACGGGTATGATCCGGGCATCCGTTGCCCGCAAGATGAGATATGCCGACGGAGGTACGATATGGACGGAAAAATTCTTGTAGAAGAGCTGCTTGCTTATGCCAAGGCGCACCTTTCGCTCGATCCCTTGGACGAGCCCTGGATGCGCAACCGCATTCTCGCGGCCCTGCATCTTTGCGGTGCCACGGGCGCCGCTGTGGACACTGCGTACGTAGAGGATCTTGAGGTGCCGGATGTCCTCACTGAGAAGCTGCGCGCCTATGCCGCCGAGCACGGCCTGTGCGAGGAGGGCTACGAGGCCATCCTTGCGACCGAGGTGATGGGCCTCCTGACGCCCGCCCCCTCAGCCATCAACGCCCGCTTCCGCGCCCTTCGCGAGGCCGAGGGCATTGATGCGGCAACACAGTGGTTCTATTCGCTCTCGATCCACAACGATTACATCCAAAAGACGGCGATCTCGCGCAATATGGAGTGGGAGTTTGTCGACGGTGACAACACCCTTGAGATCACGATCAACCTCTCAAAGCCCGAAAAGAGCAACAAGGAGATCGCCAAGCTCCTCTCGGCCCCGAGGCAGACCGAGAAGTACCCGGCCTGCGCCCTCTGCCAGGAGAATGAGGGCTACGAGGGAACGCTTTCACACCCCGCGCGCGGCAATCTGCGTACCCTCTCGCTCACGATGGGCGGCGAGCCCTGGTTCGTCCAGTATTCGCCTTATGCATATTACAACGAGCATTGCATCGCCATCTCTCGCGCGCACACCCCGATGAAGGTGGATGCCACAACACCAAGGAAGCTCCTCGACTTTGTCGATGCCTTCCCTCATTACTTCATCGGGAGCAATGCCGCCCTTCCGATCGTTGGCGGCTCGATCCTGAATCATGAGCATTACCAGGGCGGCGGTACCCTTTTGCCGATGCAGAAGGCCCCCGTCGAAAAATATTACGAGGCTCCCGGCTATCCCTCCGTGAGGGTTGGTCGCCTCTCCTGGTACAATAGCGCCCTGCGCCTTGAGAGCCGTGACCGCGCCGCCCTTGAGGCGCTGGCCGTGAGGATCATCGAGGCGTGGCAGGCCTTCTCGGCGCCCGAGGTCGGGATCCTTGCCGAGAGCGATGGCGTGCCGCACAACACCCTCTCCCCCATTGCGCGCCGCGTAGGCGATACGTACATTATGGATATGATCCTGCGGAACAACCGCACCGATGCGACCTATCCCGATGGGATCTATCACGCCCACCCCGAGTATCACAACATCAAAAAGGAGGGCATCGGCCTTATTGAGGCGATGGGCCGCTTTATCCTGCCCGGCCGCCTGAAGGCTCAGCTTTCCGCCGTTGCCGATATCCTTTCGGGCAAGACGGCGTACGATGCCGCCGCCCTCGCCGCCGAGGGGCACCCCCTTTCCGTCCACGCGAGGATGATCGCATCGCTCGTTGCCGAGCATGGCACGGCGCTCTCGCCCGAGGCGGCGGCCGC
>JAZQVJ010000032.1:0-1089 GCA_045631785.1 Eubacteriales bacterium | reverse complement strand
GGTGAGGCGCGCATTCGGTCGGGGCGATCGCTCCAGGGAGCGCCGCCGCGCCGCCGCCACGCGCTCGCGGATGGCGGCACTGGGCTCGCCCTCGCGGCGAGCCGTCAGCTCGTCAAACGAGATCGCGGGGACCTCGACCTGAATGTCCAAGCGGTCAAGCAGAGGTCCCGAAATGCGCGAGAGATAGCGCCGCACGTCCTCGGGGCGGCAGGAGCAGGTGTGGGACTTGTCGCCAAAGTAGCCGCAGCGGCAGGGGTTCATCGCGCACACCAGCATAAAGCTTGCGGGGTAGTCGGCGCGCGCCGCCACACGCGTGACCGTCACGGTGCCGTCCTCCAGGGGCTGGCGGAGCGTTTCAAGGAGCGCGGGCGAGAATTCGGGTAGCTCGTCAAGGAAAAGGATGCCGTGATCGGCAAGCGAGATCTCCCCGGGGCGTGGGCTTGAGCCGCCGCCGATCATTCCCGCTGCGGACACGGTATGGTGCGGAGAGCGAAAGGGGCGCCGCGCGACCAAGCCCTTGATCGGCATACCGGCCACCGAATGGACGCGTGTCACCTCCACCGCTTCTCCGAAGCTCATCGGCGGAAGGATCGAGGGGATGCGCTTCGCCAACATCGACTTGCCCGAGCCGGGTGGGCCGATGAGGAGCAGGTTGTGGCCGCCCGCCGCCGCGATCTCAATGGCGCGGCGTGCCTTTGTCTGGCCCGCAACGTCGGCAAAATCCGGCTCATCGTGCGCCTCCGCAGTGACGGCGGTGGCGTCAAAAAGGGTGGGAGCGAGGCAGCTCCTTCCCGTCAAATGCTCAAAAAGCGCCGTGAAGGTGGGAACACCGATGACCTCGATCCCCTCGGCGATCGAGGCCTCGGTCGCATTTTCAAGAGGAACGAAAACACGGCGGCAGCCGGCGTCCCGTGCGGCCAGCGTCATCGAGAGCACGCCCGTCAGCGGTCGCACCTCCCCCGAGAGTGACAATTCACCCAGGAAGCAGTCGCCTGCCGTGGCCTCCCGGGGGATCGCCCCCGAGGCAGAGAGAAGACCGACGAGCAGCGCAAGGTCGAAGGCCGAGCCCTCCTTGCGGCGGTCGGCGGG
>JAZQVJ010000031.1:0-2238 GCA_045631785.1 Eubacteriales bacterium | reverse complement strand
CCATAGCGTCCTCGCGCACCTGCAGATGAGCGAGGAGCTTTACCTCGCTCCCGATATCCTTGGCAAGGGCGTCCGCCGTCAGGAGTGAAACGGTCAGTCGGTAACCGACGCCGCCGCAATCAATGACAGCAGAGGAGCCGTCAACGAGAACTAAATCTCCTCGGAAGTGGTGGAACATGGCGCAGTGTCCTTTCCGGCGGCCGCGGCCGCCTTCTGTTTTTTGTGTCGTTTGATAAGGGCCTCCGTGAGTATTACGGCCGCGAGTGCCGTAACGCCGCCCAGAAAGATAAGAAAAGCGATCACGTATTCCCTCGGCATATACCGCATTGTGACGGTATGCTCCCCGGGCGCAAGGTCAAACGCGATGAGCGCGTCGAGCGACTTGTAGATGTCGATCGGCTCTCCGTCGACCGTCACCTGCCATCCCTCGTCGTAGGGGATGGTGGTCAGCACGCTCTCGTAACCCGCCTGCACCTCAATATGCCCTTCAATATAGTCCTCGCGACATTCGGTTACGGTGAGGCCGCCTCTTGAGAGCGTGGCGATCAGCCGTTCATAAACGGCTTCATCAAAGGAGTAGAAGTAGGGCGTGGTGCGCCGCAGATACAGGGGGGCGCCATCCAGGCGAAAGGTCACCCTGCAGCGCTCTCCTGCCTCATATGCCCCAAGACATAAGTAGCCACTGGCCTCGTTCTTGAACAGCGTGCCAACGGTCGTCCCGTTTAGGAGGTACTCCACGCCCTTGGTTGAGGCATCCTCCGGGAAATAGGCGGGGAAGTAGGCGTAGATCTCGCATTTCTCTTGCAAAGTTAAAGTATAGTTTACATATCCGTCACGCGCTTCGTCGATCCGCTTGAAGCGCCCCGTCGTCCGTAGGTGGGAAACGTTCTCGCAGCTCGGTGTCGGCGTCTTTAGAGGAACAAAGAGCGCGACCTCCTCACCGAGAAGCGCCGAGGCAAGCGAATTCATCCTCTCGAAGGGGGACGCCTGCTCGTAGAGTGTTTTCCCGTCATCTCTCTCCGTCGGCTTGCCGTCTTCGCCCATCGTATATCGCTGGAAGGTGACGGTATTCAGTCTGTCCGAAACACCGAAGGCGATGGGGAGAGCATTGGGATTTCTGTATACGACGACATCTCCGTTGTCGTATACCTTTTCATAGCTTGAGGGGAAGACCGCGCTTGCCTCTCCCGCCACATAGGAAACCGAAAGAAAGGAGTCGGTAAAGGGGGTTGTCCCATCATAGCGTGAGGCATGCGAGGCCGAATTGTACCCCATCGTGTTCAAAAAGGCGATCGTCTCGCGGTTGAGCGTGGACGTTGAGCCGGAAAGCCCGCGATACCCGAGCAAAAAGGGGTCGTTGACCTTCCGGTAATTCAGCTTTTCCGCCCGGTAGAAGGGGGATCCCTCCATCTCCTCGATTGCTTGGAAGGCATCCTCCCAGCGCTCCTTGTAGCCGAGATAGGATTCGCGCGTGGAGATGACTACGTCCATGTGGAGCTGAACGAGATTCAAAAGTCCCCCGAGGAACAGCTCGAGCGATACCAACGCCAAAAGGCATTTCGTGGCGCATTTCATCAAAGCGTCGCGCCGTTTTATGATGAGCGAGAGCGCGATCACGTAAGCTCCGATCCAAAGGAGATTGACCGCCACCGGCATAAAGATCCCCTCAAGATGGCCGTTACTGAGCTTTTTGAAGATCGCGGTGTCCACGCTATTGTAGTCGAAGTGATCGGCAAGCGCCAGAAAGACGAGGAGGGGGATCGCCGCATAAAGCACGTGGCGCGCTCGGTGATCGCGGATGCCGTGGTACCCCTTGGCCGCCATCTCAATGAGGAGAAAGGTGAGCATATAGCTGTAACGGTAGTTGAGCCAGTTGGGGGCCTGTCCCCCGTGCCACACCATATCAATGACCGAGATCGAGAAGGAGAAGAAAAGAGCGAGCGCAAGGAGCGCCCCCGCCGCCTTTTCCCGCGTCGGGAAGCGGCGACTCATGAAATAAAAGGGGATCAGCATCAGGGTAATGATGCCGCAGTACAGGAAGGGAAGTCCCTCGGGGCGTACCGTGTCGTAGGAGCCGAAGAAGAACTTCGTGAGAATGTCAAAAAGATCGACCTTTGAAACGAATTCGTAGGTAGGATCCGTGAAGGTGTTCTTGCCGAAGGAGAGGGCGTATATCGCGGGAATGACAATGATCGCCGAAATAGCGCCCGCGATCAGTGAAAAGGCGGCAAAGCGCCC
>JAZQVJ010000030.1:0-3139 GCA_045631785.1 Eubacteriales bacterium | reverse complement strand
TCATAACCTCTCTATCCCCCTCTGCCGATAAGTGACGCTCCAAGAGTGCGCAGCACGATTGGTCAGCGGAACTTATGCCTTGTGCTGGGGGATGTCGGCTTCGCCGACAGGGGGAGAGATCGGTGTTTGTCGAGTTCCGTTCTCTCCCTCCGTCAAGGCCGTTGGCCTTGCCACCTCCCTCGTCAAAGGGAGGTAAAGAGGTTTGGAATCAAATAATTGGAAGCTCCGCTTCCTTTTATATGATTTTCACGCGCTCCCCTTGTCCCAACTCGCCTTTTTTCTGCACCACCGTGAAAAATGGTAACGGTTCCTGTTTTGCTAAGTGCGCCGGTCTTGGTCGTCCCGCCGTGAAGTAGCGCAGGGCGTCGGGCGCGTGGGTCAATTCATGGGGTACGGTGGCGGCATCGCCGGGATCACTCTCCGACACGGCCAAGGCCGGCAGGGTGCGAATCAGGTTGCGGCAGGTGGTAAAGATGCGCAAGGCCGCCGCCCGTTGCCCCTGCTCGTCCGAGTAGGGACGAAGCCACTCCTTGAGTTCCAGCCACCCCTGCACACGGTCGTTGGACACCTTGCGCAGCGGAATGCCGCTGTTGTGGAAGATCTCGGCGGTACTGCGCCCCGTGTCCTTGTGGCGGTTCCACAGGTCGGGCGGGGCAAAGGTGGCCGTGATCGGCTCGTGGGTCGCCGCCCGTATCGCCTCGGCCGCCTGCGACACGATGAGTCCCGACTGATAGACCTCCCGATAGACCCACGCCCGCCCCTGCTCATCCACCGCGATAAACAGGCAGGCCAGCATATCCAAGCCATAGTCAATCGCCCGATAACGGGGCCAATGTCGGGGCAGAGCAAAGGGCTCAACCACATGCACCTCTCGGTCAAACTCGGCAAAATATTGCCCCTCAAATAAATCCCAGCATCCGTCGAGCAACGCCTTGCGCTCCCGCTCGCCAAGCAGTTCCAAGCGGCGGCGGTAGTCGGGATCGGCCCGCTCCAGATGCGGATTGTCGCACAATTTGGCGGGCAGAAAAATGCGGGTCAGTCCCCCCGCCTCAAAGGCGGTGTCGGGCGGCGCGGGGTCGATAAACCTCGATTTTACCCAAGAATGACCGAGCCCACCGGGATTAGTAGTAGACTTTACTGATTTTGGAAAGTCGTTGGCGCCGCGCACGCGGGAGATCAGATAGCGGTACATCTCCTCGGTGAAATGGGTCAGCTCGTCGAATCGAATGATGTCATACTCGGCCGATTGGTATTTGTAGATGTCGTTAGGCGCATCGAGCGAGCCGAAATCGATGAGCGAGCCGTTGGCAAACCGCCCGCAATGGCGGGAAGACTCAAACTTGAATATTTCACGGGGATACAGTTCAAGAGCCTGACGAATCAGCGTCTTCTCCAACTCCCCGTAGGTACGCCGCAGGATCAACTGTTTCGAGCCGGCATAGGTCAGCGCATAAATAAGCGCATCGCTTAGTTGCCCGTAACTCTTGCCGCCGCCCGCCGCCCCGCCGTAGAGTACCTCAAATTCCTTGGCCGCCACAAAGGCCTGCTGGCGGCGTGTCAATGTTAATTTCATAAAACTCCTTTCAATCATAACCTCTCTATCCCCCTCTGACGAGGGGGATGTCGGCGCAGCCGACAGGGGGAGAGAGCGGTTCTTGCCGAGTTCTATTCGTTCTTTCCTATCATAACCTCTCTATCCCCCTCGTCAGAGAGGGATGTCGGCTTTGCCGACAGGGGGAGAGATCGGTACTTGCCGAGTTCTATTCGTTCTTTCCTATCATAACCTCTCTATCCCCCTCTGACGAGGGGGATGTCGGCAGAGCCGACAGGGGGAGAGACCGGCACTTTCTTGCTTCCTCTCTCTCCCTCCGTCAAGGCGTACCGCCTTGCCACCTCCCTCGTCAGAGGGAGGTAAAGAGGTTTGGATTTAAATGGCGTTACGTGCTTTTCTTCCTTCGACTTTACTCCTCCGTACTCACCTCAATCCGAAAACTCTCCGCCTCGGCCTGCGGCTCCACCGCTTCCCGAATGATGTCATAGGCCTTAACATCGCCCCGCATGGCCTTGGAAGTAATGGCCAACGCAATGGCACGCGCCGCCGTGATTTTCTTGGGCATCTTCACAAAATCACTGCATACCTCTTCCTGCGCCTGCTTACTCAGCCGCAAAGGCAGCACCGTCCCAAACGCCTCTTTCAGTTCATCCTTCATCCTCGTCGTCACAAACTCCTCTCCGTTTCATTCGCCTTACGGCAAATATCCACTACGCTTCGTTGCTCCTCCTCTCGGCTTGAAACCCGCTTCGGGCCGCAGGGGTCGCCTTACGGCTCCCGAGCAGTCCCTCGCTTCCTGTTTCTTCGCCGTAATTTCTTATATTCTTAATTCTGACCTCTTAACTCTCCTCAACTTCCCAGAACGGTCGGAACAAATTCTCCTTCTGCAGGGTGATCTCACTGTTGTTCTTCAACTTTCGTTTTTTCGGCGCTCGCGCGTTTCGAACGTAGTGAGTATCTTTTTCTTTTTCTTCTTCTTTTTCTTCTTCTTGGGTATCGTCCGCATGCCAACGCATCCTCGCCGCCTCTCGGCTCTTCCGACACTTCTCCTCGTAGGCCGCCTTATCCCGATCGATCAGCATGGCAAAGGCGGGAAATATAATATCGGCATTGCCGTGAAGCGGCGGCACCTTGCCGAATTCCCCATAGTCCAAAATGGCATCCAGCAGCTGCCCCTTTTCTTCATCACTTAATTTTCGTATCACCTCCCGATAGGTGTAATACAGTTGCACATACTTCATCGCCATCTCGTCGTCGCAAACTCCGCTCCGCTCCATTCGCCTGACGGCGAATATCCGCTTTTCTCCGTTGCTCCTCCTCTCGGCTCGAAACCCGCTTCGGGTCGCTGTGGTCGCCTCTCGGCTTCCGAGCTGCCCCTCGCTTCCTGTTTCTTCGCCGTTTCTTTTTTGCGCAAACTTCGCTCCGTTCCTCCTTGCGTCCATTTGGTCATATTTGTTTACATAATACGGTGTTTTTCACGAAAAACTTATCATTTAATGAAAAACATACTCAATATAGGAACGTTTATCATTTTCTATATATTCTCTTATCATGTTGTCATCGCTCTCCTCGAGCGCCGCCTCAAAG
>JAZQVJ010000029.1:0-4089 GCA_045631785.1 Eubacteriales bacterium | reverse complement strand
GGGCCGGCTCGGTAGAGCCGGCCCTTTTTCTGCTTGCCTTATCGCATGTCGCGCAGGCCCTTCGGATAGTGGTTTTTGCCGACACCGCCCGAGAGCTTGATGCCGCCCGTGGGCGCACCCTCGATGCAAAGGGCGGCAAAGCCGCGGAGGGAGCCGCTGTCTGCGATCTCCTCACCGCGCAGATAGGCGGCAACGCGGGGATCGCCGAGAGAAAGCTCGAGCCGCCGTGCAAAGCGGCCGCCGAGTGCGGTATAGGCGTGATGGTGCGGGATGAAGACACGCCCCGCAAAGCTGCCGAGTCCGATGCCGGCGCGAAGGACACCGGGGATCGCGGGCAGGTCGCGGGGAGGGGCGGTCCAGGTGTCGCCGACCACCGCGAGGGGAGCATCAAAGGAGTCACCGAGAAGGTCGCAAAGGGCGGCGCGCACCTCAGCCTCGGCGCGGCGGTCAAGGCGCGTGGGTGCGGCGGCGATCCTCGGCGCTTCACCGTCGGTGCGCTCAAGGAGAGCGATGTACTGTCCCTCGCCCGGCGCCCGGTGCGGATAATAGCGCCGCGTCAGTGCTATCTCTGGGGGGCGCCCCCGGCGCACGATGCCGTCCTCGGTGATGGCGGCAACCGCCGTACTCACGGGGATCAGACGGAAGTCGGGGTGTGCCGCAAGGAAGTGCGCCACGGTGTCCTCGTTCTCCTCCTCCGAGAAGGTGCAGGTGGAATAGAGAAGATGCCCGCCGGGCGAAACCGTTTTCGCGGCATCGTCGAGAATGAGGCGACTGCGCTCGGCCGCGGCAAGCACGCCCTCGGGGCACCATTCGGCGGCGGCCTCGGGATACTTGCGGAACATGCCCTCGCCCGAGCAGGGGGCATCGACCACCACAAGATCGAAGAAGGCGGAGAGGGCGGCGGCAAGCTGCGGCGGTGCGGTACACGTCACCACGGTGTTCTCACAGCCGAGGCGTTCGACGTTGCCGAGGAGGATGCGGGCGCGCTGAGGCACGATCTCGTTCGAGATGAGCAGACCGCCGTCGCCGATCTCCTCGGAGAGCCGCCCGGTCTTGCCTCCGGGGGCGGCACAAAGATCAAGGACGCGCCATCCGCGGATCGCGAAGGGGAGTGCCGACACCGTGGCCATGGCCGAGGGGTCCTGCATATAGTAGGCCCCTGCGTGATGGAGTGGGTGCGCGCCGGGGCGCTCACCCTCGGGGATCTGAAAGCCGCGATCGAAAAAGGGGAGGGGCGTCGGCGTGAAGGGAAGGAGCGAGAGCAGCCGATCCCTCGGCATTTTCTTTTCGACCGCGCGGAGGGCGTGCGTGTCGGGCGCCGAGAGCGCCTCGAGAAAGGCCGGGAACTCCGAGCCGAGGAGATCGCGCATGCGGTCGAGAAAGGCGGACGGTATCATTCGGTCACCTCCGGGGCGTCTGTTATCTCCCGGAGCGCATCGCGGTATTCCTCCTCGGTGAAGAGCAGGTTGATGGCGGCAAGGAGGGCATTTGGCGAAAGGTCGGGCGGGAGCGACAGGCGAACGGCCAGGGCGGCGCGCTTTTCCTTGGCGCCCTCACCGCCCGACAGCCCATCGGCAAAGAGATCGGCCTTGGTGAGCGAGGCGCACCGCGCGGGCGCTTCCTCGGTGAAGGGGGCAAGCAGGGAAAGCAGCACGGCGGGATCGGCCCCCTCAACGCCGAGAAGACCTGCGCGCCCCGCCGTTTTCTTGCGGCGCTCCTTCCCGCGCTCGGCCGGGATATGCAGGTGGTACACACGCTCTCCCTTAAGCGCGCCCGAAAGATACGAACGGATCACGCGGCCGCCGCCGTCCGGGTCGGTCAGGACGATCACGCCCCGTCCCTCGGCAAGACGGCGCAGGAGAGCCGTCTTTTCCTTTTGATTAAAAATAGCAAATCCGTCGGTCGTAATAATATCAGCGTCAACAATACTTGACAGCTTGATCTTGTCGTAACGCCCTTCCACCACAATGGGCAGGGCAATGCTCGGCTTTGTCACGGCATCTCCTTTCGCGGTGTTATTTGAGGTTTTTGGCGACTCCCACGCCAAAGAGGCAGACACCTGCCGCCCGCAGCTCACATTCGGCGCAGCGGGGGGAGCGCGCCGCGCAGATCTCGCGCCCGAAAAGAACGGCGCGGTGACAGAAGTCCGAGGCGTTCTCGGTGACGAACAGCGGAGCGAGCGTGCGCTCGGTGAGGAGAGGATCGCGCTTACCCTCGGGAGTAAATCCCCAGCGCTCGGCAAGGCGGCAGAGGTGGGTATCGGCCACAACGCAGGAGTGACCGTAAATATCACCGAGCAGGAGGTTGGCGATCTTCCGGCCGACACCCGGCAGGGCAAGAAGCTCCTCCATCGTGTCGGGCAGACGCCCACCGTAGCGGGTAACGAGCATTGCGGAGGCAAGCCGCAGATCGCGCGCCTTGGTGCGGAAAAGGCCGCACGGACGGACGATCGCCTCAAGCTCGGCGGGATCGGCCTCGGCCATCGCACGGGCATCGGGATACTTCCCAAAAAGCGGCACCGCCACCTCGTTCACGCGGGCATCGGTGCATTGCGCCGAAAGGCGCCCCATCACGAGCAGCCGCCACGGATCGCCCTCGTAATGAAGGGCGCACTCGGCATGGGGAAACCGTTTTCGCAATAAGTCTGCAATCGTCGCAAGACGGCGCGCGGCGGCCTTGCGCGACTCTCGCTTTGCCCCCCTCATGCAAGGATCTCCGCAAGAAGACGGGAGAGCAGGCGACAGGGGAGCCCCACGACGTTGTCAAATTCGCCGTCGGTCGAGGCGACGAGGGCGCCGCCCTTGCCCTGAATGCCGTAAGCGCCGGCCTTGTCCATCGGCTCGCCGGTCTTGATATAGGCAAGCGCCTCGCGGCGGTCAAAGGGGCGGAAGGTCACGGCTGTGGTATCGGTCGCCGTCAAGAGGCGCCCGCGATAGGCGACGGCAACCCCCGTGTGGACCTTGTGCGTGCGCCCCGAGAGCGAAAGGAGCATCGAGAGCGCCTCATCTTGGCTCCTCGGCTTGCCGAGGGAGGTGCCATCAAGGTCGACGGTGGTGTCGGCGGCGATCACAAGGGCATCGGGCGCCAAGGGCAGAACGGCGCGCGCCTTGCGCTCGGCAACGGTGCGGACGCCGTCGGCGGGCGGCGTGTTGGCTGCAAGGCTCTCGTCGGCCTCGCTGACGATCACCTCAAAGCTAAGGCCCATGCGGGTAAGCAGCTCGCGGCGGCGTGGAGAGGCCGAGGCGAGGACGACGGTAATACCGTCGGGCAGGCGGAGAGTCGGTTGGTTCATGATGCTGGAAGCCGACGCACACGGCCGTCAAGCGGGCGCTTGGCCGCGGCCGCCGCGAGGACGTCGGCACACTCCTTTTCGGTTTCGATGGTAAAGAGGTAATGCTCGCGCGGTGTCCCTGCGGCGCGGAGAAGCTCGGGGCGGTCGGCGAGGTAGGTTGGCAGACTGTTGAGAACCACCGTGCGATGCTCCCACTCGCGCATCAGCGGGAAGCTGACGCCGCGGCGGTCGGTGAGGTGGGCGTCATCGCAGGCGCGGCAGCCAAAGCCGTCGCGCACAAAGCATCGCTCGGTGAGCATCAGGGGGATGCGTCCGTAGGCGAGGATGCGCCCGTCAAGGGAGGCGATCCGCGGTGCCGTCAGCTCGGGGGAGAGAAGAACGTCGTCGATCCCCTCCCGGCGGAGGGCGGCAACGGTCTCGGCGTTGGTGACGTTCAGGCGATGTCCGCCGACGGGGGTGAAGCCGATCTCGCGGACAAGCGGAAGCTGTCCGTAGCTCTCGCACAGGGCATAGCGGCACCCCTTGGCGTAGGCTGCCCGGAGCAGGGCGAGGACGGTCGGGCGCTCGGCGTCGGTAATCACGGGGGGCATGGCGCAGCCGCATCCCGCCGGCACCTCCTCGGTCGCCACCGCGGCGAGGGGGAGATAGAGGCGGTCGAAAAAGCCCGAGGCAGCGGCGGCGCGCGCCTGCCCGGCGGTGCGGCAATAGGCAGTGCGGTGCGGGAGCGCGGCCGCGGCGGGAGCAAGGACGGGCGGCGTGTAAGCGGTGGGCGGCACGGCACGCCGGGTGTCAAGGAG
>JAZQVJ010000028.1:0-2039 GCA_045631785.1 Eubacteriales bacterium | reverse complement strand
CGTTTTTCAGCACGTTTTTTCGCCTTTTCATTGCTTCTTGCGAAAGATCTTGCCACGCCCTCCATGGTTGCTGAGATAGTGGATGTAATTCCGGGAATAGTTTCAATGTAAGTTCTGAACTCTGCAAATCTCTGTCTTATGCCTCTGGCAAACTTTCTGGCGTTTCTCTTTGCTTTAAGACCTGCAAAGGCACCGCGCTGATGCTGTGTGGTCATTATGCCTGTTATCATATCAAGAGTTGAGTCCATGAAATCAAAAGATGTTGCGAGAGTTTCAAATGCTGTTCCGATTGCTTCAAGCTGATCGTTCAAAAGCTTCATCTGGCAAATCATTTCAACAAAGGTTCCGAGCATCATTGTCAAATAATGGTCGGGGCCGAATTTTACCATTGCATCCTTATACTTTCCGACAAGCTCCGCGATTTTTCTCTCAGCCTTTACCTTTTTTTCCTTGCGCTCCTGCTCCTTCTGTCACTCCTTGCCGTAGGCTGTGACTTCGGGGGCGGCGACGGCACGACGGCGGCAACCACCACCGTGACAACGACGACCGTCACGACGACCGTCACAACGGCTGTGACGACGGCGCCGCCGACACCCGGACACGCCGTTTCTGTCACCGAGGTGCCGCCCTACGCGGGCTCCCCCTACGCGATCATTAATAATAACGTACCCGGGTTCACCGAGGACGAGCTCACCACCGAGTCGTATGAATTTTTCAGTCCGCTTGATTCGCTCGGGCGGTGCGGCGTCACGCTGGCGTGCATCGGCCGTGACCTTATGCCCACCGAGGAGCGCGGCTCGATCGGGATGGTGAAGCCCTCCGGATGGCAGACCGTGAAGTACGACACCGTCAGCGGCAAGTACCTTTACAACCGCTGTCATCTCATCGGCTTCCAGCTGACGGGCGAGAACGCCAACGAGAGAAACCTCATCACCGGAACGCGCTATATGAACGTCGACGGCATGCTCCCCTTTGAGGACATGGTGGCCGACTACGTGAAGGAGACAGGCAATCACGTCATGTATCGCGTAACGCCTATTTTTGTCGGAAACGAGCTTGTGGCGCGCGGCGTCCAGATCGAGGCCCTCTCGGTCGAGGACGGGGGCGACGAGATCGACGGCATTATGTTCAATGTCTTCGTCTACAACGTCCAGCCCGGCATCACGATCGACTACGCGACGGGGGCAAGCCGGCTTGAGGGCGAGGCGCCGCCCACCGCCCCCCCGGCACCCGAGGAGGATGAGGGCGCGGTCTACATCCTCAATACGAACACCGATAAGTTCCACCGCGAGGATTGCCGCTATGCAACCTCCATCCAGGAAACGAACCGCGTTGAGTTCATCGGCGACCGCCAAGACCTCATCGACGACGGCTACTCCCCCTGCGGCACCTGCAAGCCGTAAAAATTCATAAAATACCCCTTGACAAAGCGCCTCCGATGTGATATCATTTTGATATCAGACATCCGGAGGTGTTTTGTTATGCAAGAAAAAATTCTCGAAAACAAGAAGCACGGGATGCTCGTGCTTGTCCTTCTTATCGTCGGGTTCCTTATCTCGATCCCTATGCTGGTCATCGGCGGCATGTGGATGGAGGGAGAGCAATACGCCATCCTTGGCGGCGTGCTCTTTGGCATCGGTATGGTGTACGTCTGCTTCTCCTGGATCCTCATTCTCGGGCTGAAGGTGTTAAAGCCCCAGGAGGCGCTTGTCCTTACGCTGTTCGGCAAGTACATCGGCACGCTGAAGGGGGACGGCTTCTACTTTGTCAATCCCTTTTCGGTAGCGGTCAACCCCGCGGCCAAGACCAAGCTGAACCAAAGCGGTGACGTGACGACGCTTCCCTCTGCCCCTGTGAAGGAGGGCTCGGCCGCCGAGATCGCCTCGAAGAAGATATCCCTGAAGGTGATGACGCTCTCGAACAACCGCCAGAAGATCAACGACTGCCTCGGCACGCCCGTGGAGATCGGCATTGCCGTCACCTGGCACATCGTTGACACGGCGAAGGCCGTCTTCACGGTGGACAACTACAAGGAGTAC
>JAZQVJ010000027.1:0-2088 GCA_045631785.1 Eubacteriales bacterium | reverse complement strand
CGGACATTCTCGCCGTCAAGTGAGGTGAGGACGTAGCGGCGCTTTGAGAAGATCTCGGCCAAGGCAGGATTTCCCATGGCCTCGCGGGCAATAAGTGACAGCTCTTTTGCTGTGGTATAGTGCGCGTCACCGTCGAGTCCGTGCGGATTTTCAAAATGAGTGGAGATGAGCCCGAGGGCGGCCGCCCTCTCGTTCATCAGTGCGGCAAAGGCAGGCACGCTCCCTGCGACGGCGTAGGCGATCGCCTCGGCGGCATCGTTGGCGCTTTGCAGAAGGAGGGCGTGGAGAAGCGCCTCCATCGTATATTTTTTGTTTGCCTCAAGGTAGACCGAGGATCCCTCCACGCCGACGGCGCGAGGATCTATGGTGACAACGGCATCCAGGGATGCTTGCTCGGCCGCGACGAGCGCGGTCATGATCTTTGTGGTGCTGGCCATCGCATGGCGCTTGTTGGCATTTTTGGCATAGAGAACCCGTCCGGTCGATGCCTCGATCAGGATGGCACATTCGGCCGAGATGGCTTCGCTCGCGGAGGGGGCGGCAAAACAGACGGTGGGAAGCAGCAGGAAGAGAAGCACAAGAAGAAGCGCCAAGAGGCGGCATACGGTCTTCACGGCAGATACCTCGTTTTTCACATGTTCTGCTTTTAATATGTGAAAAGCGTTTGGCGGCATACCGCGAAAAATGAGGAATTTATCTCTTAATTTTCCTCAGCGGCATCCTCGACGGCGATCCCGTCACCGGTTTTATCCTTTTTATCCTTCTTTTTTACAAAGACATCGCGAAGGCGCGAGAGGATATCGGGCGAGCGCTCGATGAGCGAGGTGATCTTGTCGACCGAGCCGCCCTCGTCGTAGCCTGTGATCGGCAGAAGCTCAGTGGTGCCGGTCTCGGAGATGATCAAAAACGCGATAGGGGTGATATTGACGCCGGTGCCACCGCCGCCGCCGAAGTTGTTGGGACGTGCGGCCTGGGCCTCCTTGGCCTTTTTCCCGGCATAGTCGACGCCGCCCGAGGCAAAGCCCATCGTAATGCGGGAGACGGGGATAATGGTGGTTCCCCCGACCGTGATCGGCTCCCCGATGACGGTCTCGGAGTTTGAGAACTCCTTGACCTTTTGGAGAGATGCGTTGATGATATCGCTGAATTTGTTGTCAGCCATGGTGGATCTCCTTTTGGAAGAGGTGGATTATGATTTTTTCTTGCTCCTTGCACGGTGCTTCGACCAGCGCCCCTTTGCCGTGAGGGCAGAGGTAAGAGCTCGGACTGCGAAGAGGGCCAGAAAAGCAAAGGGGCAGACGACGTCGATACGGGCATCAAGGGAATGGCCCTTTTCGAGATAATCGACGTCCAAGGAAACGTCGCGGACACCGTTTTTCTTCAAAAAACCGGTGTTGTCGAGTGCCGCGAGAAGATACGAGATGCCTTGCGCGGCGAGACCGTATTCGATGGCGGCGCGCGCCGCATCGTCCTCGCCTCCGATCGTGATGCGAAGGCGGCGGACACTGAGACGGATATGCTTTGAGGCGTGATCTATGAGCGAAGCCGCAAGCTCACGCAGAACGCGCAGGAGAAAGCGGATGTCCGAGAAGGTGAGCGATGGCTTGTCCTTTTTTTGCTCTGCCTCTCCCTTTTGTGAGGTCGCGTCGGCCACGGCGGCACCGCGGTGTGGCGTTTTTGCCCGCTTCCTTTTTTCTTTGCTTGCTTTGCCCTTCCTTTTCTTCTTCGGCTTTCTCGGATAGAGGGGAATGCGAAGAAAGAGATAGGAGATGTAAAGGCGGAGTCGACCGTTGTAGATCAAGGAAAAGCGGAGGGGGGAGAAAAGGAGGAGGAGGAGAGGAACAACGATCGACGCGATGATAATAAAAGCTTTCAAGGCTCGGCGTGATCAGACGGTCGGATCTTCGGCTGCGGCCGCTTCCTCGGGCGCGGTTGCCTCGGCGGTGGGTTGAGGCTCGGCGGGGATGAGGGGTTCGCCGTTCTCCATCACGGTATCGATCGTCATTTGGTTTTCGTCGGTCTCGGTGTCGAGCATCAGCTGGCGCCCCATGCGCATCAGCATACCGGCGGCCTCGTCGGTATGGATGT
>JAZQVJ010000026.1:0-2937 GCA_045631785.1 Eubacteriales bacterium | reverse complement strand
CTCTCTTTTTTATCACCGTTTCCTCCCTCCGACGTACGTGGGGTACGCCTGTCGGTCGGAGAACGGTAATTTCTGCTCCGAATTTCCTTGTCCTTGGACTTCGAATTCGGGCATAACCGAAAAGAGAGCAGCACCGCTGCTCTCTTTTTCATTTGTACTTTTCCAGCAAGGCCTCAAGGTCGGCGCGCAGATCGCCAAGGCGCGGATCGGCGGTGGCGGGGGCCACGGGGAGATCAAGGAGGTAATGCGGATCGAGTGCGAGGATCTCCGAGAGGCGGCGGAGCTGAGAAAGGCTCGGCTCCTGCATATTGCGCTCGAGCTTTGAGTAGTTCGATTGGTTCATCGGGATCTTGTCTGCCATGTCGCGCTGAGAGTAGCCCTTATCCTCACGCGCCTTGCGTATCTTTTCACCAAAGGTCATACTGTCATCTCCCAAAGCGCGCGGCATCGTAGGCACGGGTGGCGGCACGCTTGCCGGACTTGTCCACGATCTCAAAGCGGAAGTAGCCCATATCGGGGCGGATCCTGAAGTCGGCCTCGGTCAGGGAGCCGAAGCGGCGCTCCGCCCTACGGTTCTCGGTACGGAGCAGGATCTCGGCGACCTCGGAGCAGACGAGATGCACCTGCCCGTCCTCGATCGACAGCTCGTGGATAAGCGGTCCCTGCGAGGCGTAGGCATTGCCTGCCTTGAGGGCCGCGGTGATGGCGGTGTAGGTAAGAGACTCGGCCTTGATCATCATAAAGCCGGTAAACAGCTCGTTGGCGGGGTCCTCGGTATTGCCCGAATGGTTGTCATCCGCCGCGATCGGGAGGATGCCCCTATGGCCGTGGCGGAGCATGCGGTCAAGATAGGTCGTGTTCCCGTCATCGCCAAAGCCCCAGGAGAGCGAGGCGCCGTTGTGGATCTCCATTCCGTCAATTCCCTCGAGGGGCAGGAAGTCCTCGCCGGTTTGCAGAGAGTAGTGGGGGTGGTTATAAAAGACCAGAAAGCCTGCCGCGTGGGCGGCGCGGATCATGCGGTTGGCAAAGATCGGGGAATAATTGTAGGCAAAGATCGGCTCGCCCACGGTCCTCACGGCGGGGGCGTACTGCCCCGCGTTACCGCGGAAATCGCCCTTCGGCAGGAAGAACACCTGGCGGTCGGCCTCGGGGGACTCGGCGATCAGCGAGAAGTGATAGGTGCGCGAGGAGTGGCTCCAGGGCGCACGCGTGTCGTTGATGGCCATCTCCCAGCCCTTGAGCGCGAGAAACTCGCTGTCTGAGAGCGCCGACTGATCCACCATCACGTCATGGTCGGTAAAGGCCACGACCGAGTAGCCGCGCGCCTTGTAGGCGGCCTTGACCTCGGCGGGTGTCATTTCCCCGTCCGAGACCGTGGTGTGGCAATGGAGATTCGCCTTGTAAAAGTGTCCCCTGAGGGGAAGCAGGTACTCTTTCATTGCAGAAGTCCTCGTTTCAAAAGCAAAGTCTTTAGGAGAGCTGCTTGTGTTTTTCCGTCCTCGATCTCGCCCGAAAGGATCTTCTCGCAAAGCTCCTTGAGGGGGCGGCGCTCGGTAAAGAGAAATTCATCCTCGTCAAGATCGGTCGCACCGGGGTGCAGTCCCTCAGCCAAAAACAGCTCGATGCGCTCGCCGAGGATCGCGGGGGAGGGGATGTACCACCCGAGCGAGGTCAGGCGGTCGGCGGTGTAGCCGGTCTCCTCGCGCAGCTCGCGCTCGGCGGCCGCGCGCGTGTCCTCCTCGGGGGAATCGAGCTTGCCTGCGGGGATCTCGTAGACGACACGGCCGAGTGGATAGCGGTATTGGTATTCCATGAGGACGGTCCCGTCCTCAAAAAGAGGGACGATGGCAACGGCGCCGTTGTGCAGGATCGTCTCGCGGGTGGCGCATTTGCCGTTTGGCAGAGTCACGGTATCGCGGACAAGGTGAGCGATCACACCCCGGAAGATCTCCTCGCGTGACACAAATTCCTCGCGCAGCTGGTTCGTACGGTCTTGCGACATAGCCGACTCCCTTCCAAAAAACTGAACTTAATCATTATAGCATATGTTAGCCCGCCCCGCAAGTGGTCGGACGGTTTTTGGCCTTCTTTTCATAAAGAATACGCACCTCGTCAAGGATCGACGGCGGGAGCATAGGGGAAAGGTCGCTCCCCTTTGAAAGCGCAAGACGGACGGCGGTCGAGGAGATCGCGGCAACCTCTCCCTCGGCTGTGAGGAGGACGGTGGGTACGCCGCCGCGCTCCTCGTTGTAGGCGGCCATCTCCTCCTCGTAGGCGCGGTCCTCCTCGTTGCGGACGCCCTTGACAATGGCGTCATAGCCCCCCTCCTTGGCATAGTCGGCGACCATCCCATCGGAAAACGTGACATTGACAGAGGGGAGGTGGGCGGTGGCTAAGCGCAAAAGTCGGACGCGCTCCTCATAGGAAAACAGCCCCTCCTTCTTCGGGTTGATAAAAACGGCGACCGTCACCTCGCGGTACAGGGCGGCGGCGCGCTCGATGAGGGCGAGGTGGCCGCGCGTGCAGGGATCGTAGCTCCCCGGCATCAGGACGCGCATCACTTGCCCTCCCAGACGTAGATCGACACGTACGACACCGAGTAGCGTGCCGCCTTGCGGAGGACGAGTCCCTCGGGGAGGGGAGAGAGGGGATCCGGCTTGCCCGCCTCGGCCACAAGGATGGCACCCTCACGAAGAATGTCGGCGGCAAGGATCCTCTCGATCGCGTCGCCGGCGGCATCCAGCGCGTAGGGGGGATCGATGAAAACGAGGTCGTAGCGGTCGCGCCCTGCGGCCTTGCGGATCACGTTGCGGTAGTCACTGACAAGGTAGCGGCAAGCGTCGAAAAACCCGGTGCGCTCGGCGTTTTTCTTGACGATCGCCATGGCCTCCACGGAGGCATCGGCAAAGGTGCAGGGGGCGGCACCGCGCGAGAGGG
>JAZQVJ010000025.1:0-2113 GCA_045631785.1 Eubacteriales bacterium | reverse complement strand
CTCCTCCCCTACCCCTCCTCCCAGAGGAGGGCAATATGACCGAAACGCCATCGCACAATCATAGCATATTCCTAAGGGCAACTACGGCAGGGGCACAGTCCCTCCACCGCTTTGCGGTCCCCCTCCCCTTGCACAGGGGGGGGCTATTTTCTATATAGCGCAAAAGCCCTCTCCGTCACGCTCCGCGTGCCACCTCTCCCGGAGGGCGAGGCTTTTGGTTGTTGAGTTGCGCGGAGGAGGGCAATATGTCCGAAACGCCATCGCACAATCATAGCATATTCCTAAGGGCAACTACGGCAGGGGCACAGTCCCTCCACCGCGTTGCGGTCCCCCTCCCCTTGCACAGGGGAGGCCTGTTTTCCGAGCACCGGTAAACCTCTCCCCCACCACGCTCCTTGCGCGTGGTTTTTGTTTACCAATAAGAAAAAAGCTCCCGTATCGGGAGCTTTTTCTTTTAATTGTAAAGCTTACTTCACAAAATAAGCACGTGTGATGATGATGCTGCGTAGGGGAGCATCGTTGTAATTCGTCCGTGCGGCGGCGATCTTGTCAACCACGTCCATACCGCGGACCACCTTGCCAAAGGCGGCGTAGCTACCGTCAAGGTGCGTGGCGCCCTCGGTTTCGTGCACGATAAAGAACTGCGAGGAGGCAGAGTTGTATGCATTTGTCCGCGCCATGGATATCACGCCGCGCTTGTGACGGAGATCGTTCGTGACGCCGTTGGCGGCAAATTCACCCTTGATCTCTTCGGGGAGGGGCTTGTCGGCGGCGGGCTCACCCCCTTGGATCATAAAGCCCTCGATGATGCGGTGAAAGCAGGAGCCGTCATAGATGCCGTCGGCCACGAGGCTCTGGAAGTTTTCGACCGTGATCGGCGCCGTATTGGGCTTGAGCTTAACGATGATCGTGCCGTAGTCCTTGACCTCAATGGCCACAAAGCGTGTGACCTCGTCGGTTTCCTTGAAGGAACGGAAGACGGTCAAAAAGAGGACGGTGAAGAGAACGGCGATCAAAAGAAGGGCGGCAATACCGGTGATGAGAAGGTTCTTTTTGCTCATAATAACACCTCGCGTAGTTTCTTCTTTCATTTTACGGGCGTGTTGCCGAAAAGTCAATCCCGATTTTGTGAACTTTCGTCAGAAAAAAGAGAAAAAGGACTTGCAATCGTTTAGGAAATGTATTATAATATGCGTAGCGATGACGGAAGCTATCGCAGGCAAAGCGTCAAAGAGAGCCGCCGGTTGGTGTGAGGCGGCACGCGGGATCTGCGTATCCACTTCCCGAGCGTTCGGTGAAAGCCGAGGGGGGCGCCCCACATAGCGCGATGAGAGGGCGGGGCATCCCCGTCA
The DNA here is from genome assembly GCA_045631785.1 of Eubacteriales bacterium. GTDB lineage: Bacteria > Bacillota > Clostridia > Oscillospirales > CAG-272 > UBA1740. The sequence continues at coordinate 761 of JAZQVJ010000025.1, read as the reverse complement.
ATATGGGTGGCACCGCGGAGCTTCTTCGTCCCATAGGCGAAGGGCTTTTTTGTTTTGTTAAACAACCTTTTTGGAGGAAATATACAATGCTGGATATCCGATTTGTCAGAGAAAATCCCGAGATCGTCCGTGAGAACATCAAAAAGAAGTTCCAGGACCAGAAGCTCCCCTTGGTAGATGAGGTCATTGCTCTCGATGCCGAGCGCCGCACGGTACAGCAGGAGGCGGACGCCCTGCGCGCCAACCGCAACAAGGTATCAAAGAGCATCGGCATGCTGATGGCTCAGGGCAAGCGCGAGGAGGCCGAGGAGGCCAAGCGCATCGTCAATGCCGAGGCCGAGCAGCTGGCCGCCGCCGAGCGCCGTCAGGCCGAGCTTGACGAGGCGGTCAAGAGGATCATGATGACGCTCCCGAACATCATCGACCCCTCGGTGCCGATCGGGAAGGACGACAGCGAGAACGTTGAGGTGCAGAAGTACGGCGAGCCTCTGGTTCCCGATTTTGACGTTCCCTACCATACCGAGATCATGGAGCGCTTTGCCGGCATCGACCTTGATTCGGCGCACCGCGTGGCGGGCAACGGCTTCTATTATCTGATGGGGGATATCGCCCGTCTGCATTCGGCCGTCATCTCCTACGCCCGCGATTTTATGATCGACCGCGGCTTCACCTATTGCATCCCTCCCTTTATGATCCGTTCCGACGTTGTGACCGGCGTTATGAGCTTTGCCGAGATGGAGGCCATGATGTATAAGATCGAG
>JAZQVJ010000024.1:0-1409 GCA_045631785.1 Eubacteriales bacterium | reverse complement strand
AAAACGAGGATCACGTCGATACCTTTGATAAATTCGCCGCCCTCGGCGCCTCGGCCAATGCCTACACGTCAAACGACGTGGCCTCCTATCTTTTTTTCACCGCCGGGGATGTGGAGGCGCCGCTTGCCATTCTGCTCGACGGCGTTTTTCACCCATATTTTACGGAGAAAAACGTCGAAAAGGAGCAAGGGATCATCGCGCAGGAGATCAAAATGTACGATGACTCCGCCTCGAACCGCCTTTATTATGCGGTAATGGAGCTTCTTTACGCCGATCACGGTATTCGCACGAATATCTGCGGCTCCTGCGACTCGATCCGCGAGATCAGCCCGGAGATACTGATGCGGTGCTACCGCGCCTTTTACCGCCCCGAGAATATGATCCTGATCGTTTGTGGGGACATCTCCCCCAAGGCGGTAATTGCGACGGTGGATACGGCCCTTGAGGGCATCGGGCCCACCGAAGGAGTGTTCTGTCATGAGCAGGAGGAGCCCCCCGAGATATTTGCCAAAAGCCGCGAATTCCACATGGATATCGCAAGACCGAGGCTTTGCGTTGGCATCAAGGATACCGGTCTTTCTGCCGATCCCGTTGAGCGCGAGCGCCGTGCCCTTATCCTGAACCTTGCAGCCGACCTCTACTTCGGTGAAAGCACGGAGTTTTTTGAAAGGCTTTACGATCGCGGATTGATCTCTCACGACTTTTCGGCGTGCTACGAATCCATCCGATGCGCCGGTCATCTCCTTGTTACCGCCGCCACCGACGACACCGAGGCGCTCCTGAAGGAGCTCCGTGCCGAATTCCTTGCTATTGCCGCAGGGAAGCGACCGAAGGAGGAGGACTTTGAACGTATCCGCCGCGTGCATTACGCTGAATACATCAAGGACTTTGACAGCACCGAGCTGATTGCGACCGCGCTCCTTGACGCCGTTGTTGAGGGAGTTGAGCTTTTTAACACGGGAGAGGTGCTGACCTCGATCACACTGGATGAGGTCGTGGCGCTCGCCGGAGAATTCTTGAAAGAAGACAGGCTTTCCTATGCCGTGGTATCTCCAATGAAAGGAAAGAAAGAAAACGATGCTTAGAATAACACGCGTCGCCTTCCCGGGGCTTGGAATCGGAGAAATGCGACTGAACAGTGTTGCCTTTACCGTGTTCGGTCATCCTATTGCTTGGTATGGCATCATTATCACTATGGGTATCATTCTCGCTACCCTTTACGTGCTCTACCGCGCAAGGCACGAGCGCGTTGCTGCCGATGATGTCATTGACCTTGCGATCTATGTCATTTTCTTTGGCGTGCTTGGGGCACGGCTCTACTTTGTTCTTACCTCTCTCCGCCTGTTTGATAGCTTTTGGGACATCTTCAAGATCTGGGAGAAGTCGGAGGCCAAGCGGTCTTAGGAAGA
>JAZQVJ010000023.1:0-4123 GCA_045631785.1 Eubacteriales bacterium | reverse complement strand
GGCATTGCCGTCGGTATGGCCAGCTCGATCTGCTCCTTCAATCTCGCCGAGATCTGTGACGGCACGATCGCCCTCCTCAAAAACCCGAACACCTCGGTCGACCGAATTCTCGACCTTGTTCGCGCTCCCGATTTCTCGGGCGGCGGTCTTTTGATCTACGACCGCGAGAAGATGCGGAGGATCTACGAGACAGGGGTAGGAGCTGTGAAGCTCCGCGCAAAATACGTGTACGATAAGGCCAATAACAGCATTGATATCCTTGAGATCCCATACTCCGCCAGCATTGAGTCGATCATGGACAAGATCGCGGATCTCATTAAAGGCGGGCGGCTCAAGGAGGTGGCGGATTCGCGCGATGCCATCGACCTTAACGGCTTTAAGCTGACGCTTGATCTGCGCCGCGGTGTAGATCCCGAAAAGCTGATGCAGAAGCTGTACCGTCTGACCGACCTTGAGGACAACTTTGACTGTAACTTCAACGTTCTGGTGGACGGTATGCCACGTCAGCTTGGCGTTGTTGACATTCTGAAGGAGTGGATCCGCTTCCGCATCGGCTGCTATCGCCGTGAAATTCAGTTTGACCTTGGGAAAAAGCGTGATAAGCTCCATCTCCTTCTCGGTCTTGCCGCGATCCTTCTCGATATCGACAAGGCGATCCGTATCATCCGCACCACCGAGCACGATGCCGACGTTGTCCCTAACCTGATGGCAGGCTTCTCGCTTTCGAAGGTGCAGGCCGAGTACATTGCCGACATCAAGCTGCGTAATCTTAACCGCGAGTATATCACCAATCGCGTCACCGAGATCGAGCAGATCCAGCGCGAGATCTCCGAGCTTGAGGCGCTCCTTGCCGACGAGATCAAGCTCCGCAGTGCGATTGCCGATCAGCTCCGTGAGATCAAGAAGAAGTACGGTAAGCCGAGAAAGACGCTTCTTCTTGACGAAGGCGATATTGTGCGCCTTGATGACGACGAGCTGTTTGAGGAGAATTATGACGCTCGCTTCATTATGACTAAGGATGGCTACTTCAAGAAGATCACAGTACAATCCTTGCGCGGAAACGACGAGCAAAAGCTGAAGGAAGGCGATGAGATCCTCTTTTCTGAGGATCTTGACAATAAGTGCGAGCTTATTTTCTTCACAAACAAGGCTCAGCTCTATCGTGCGAGGGCGGCCGACTTTGATCCTGTAAAGGCCTCGGCCCTCGGTGACTATCTACCCGCCAAGCTTAATATGGAGGAGGACGAGCATCCGATCCTTATGAAGGCGCTTTATGGTTATAATCCAGAGCATAACGTGATCTTTATTTTTGAGAACGGCAAGGGGCTTCGTGTCCCGATGGACCGTTACCAGGTCAAGACCACGCGCCGTCGCCAGACCGCCGTCTTCTCCGGGGCATCTCCGATCGTTGCGGCCGTATACGAGGAAACTCCCCGTGACCTTCTTCTTATCGACAGCCAAAGGCGCAAGCTTCTTATCAAATCCTCACTGATCCCCATCAAATCGACGCGAACCTCGACGGGAACGACCTTGATGACGATAAAGCCGAGGCAGAAGCTTGTCAAGGTTGAATTCAACTTCCGTGAGAAGCCCATCAGCGCTTTTGAAAGGTGCCGGAAAACAAAGCTCCCGTCTGCCGGTGTTTTACCCCGTGAGGAAAAGTAAGCACGGTTTCAAAAAACAATTGACTTTTAACACGGCCTGTGTTAGAATGTAATAAAAGCAAACCCTATTTTTTACAGAAAAGAGAGAATAGTTATGGAATTTGAAAAGCTTTTGGAGGAGTTCAAGGCCTGGCTCGACGAGCACGAGATCGAGGGTGTCACCTTTGGAGAGAACCTGGGGGCCGATGAGAGCATTACGGCGATCACCTTCCCCGTTGTCGGTGAGGACGGCTTCTTCCCTTATGACATCGTGGCCACCTGCGAGCCCGAGGGATCTATCTACTTCTTCGTTGATTACTGCGATATTCCCGAGGTTGATGAGCTTGAGCTTTACCGCTTTGTGAACGACCTTAACCGCAATTCCGCCCTTACCGTTATGGCGGATGACGAGCATCTGTGCCTCGCCTACTCGCTGCCTGCCGAATTTTTGACGAGTGGCGAAGCCTTTGCCCGTGCCTTTGTCAACGTTATTGACGGTGTGGACGAGCTGGCCGATGAGATCCAGGATGCCTTCGGCATCGGTTACGCCGAGGAAGCCGAGGAGATGGATGAAGACGAACAGCTTGATGAGATCGAGGAGCTTGATGAAACGGCCGAGGAAGCCGACGAGGTGACCGAGGAGATTGCCGAGGAGGAGTAAATCCCTTCAAAAAAGAGAGGAAAGCTGTGGCTTTCCTCTCTTTTTGTTTTTGTATCTTGTGTTATAATTTGGGGGAACTTCACACATAGCTGCTGAAAAAAACGGCCCTTGCAGTATAACTTCCCACAAAGCACAAATACTAACATCACCGTTTGCAAAATTAAGGAGATTTTTAATATATGAAAGCAACAGGAATCGTGCGCCGTATTGACGATCTCGGCCGTGTGGTCATCCCGAAGGAGATCCGTCGCACAATGCGTATCCGCGAGGGGGACCCCCTTGAGATTTACACCGATCGCGAGGGTGAGGTCATCTTTAAGAAATATTCCCCGATCGGAGAGCTTGCCGCCTTCTCAGCCCAATATGCCGAAACCCTGCAAAAAACCTGTTCGATGTCGGTTATCGTCACCGATCGCGACGCCGTAATTGCCGCAGCAGGAGTCCCCAAAAAGGAATATCTCGAGAAGGCCATCTCGGAGGAGCTTGAGGACATCATTGAATCCCGCGCCTTTTACGTGCATCGAAAGGGCCAGGAAAAGCTCCGCGCGATCGACGACGGCGGCTCGCACTATATCAGCTGTGCCATGCCGATCCTTGCCGGGGGAGATATCATTGGCGCCGTTTGCTCACTCCTGCATCAAGAGGAGGACGAGGGGAAGCTTGCCGAGGGAATTGAGGCCAAGCTGATCCAGACCGCCGCTGGATTTCTTGCACGTCAGATGGAAACCTGAAAGAAGCCGCACTTGGTGCGGCTTCTTTCACTGTAACGCCAATATCTGAACGCACCAAAGCGCCCTATCAAAAAATCCGCACTTAAAGCCGGCAAAATAGGCAAAAAATAGGCGATAGGAAAAAACTGTTGCAAAAATCCGTGATTTGGTATATAATGTAAGTTGTATAGTTTTATAAAGAAGGAGGATCCCATGCGCAACAGTTACCTTGAAAAGAAGCTTGGCGAAATCGGCAGCATTTTCCGCATTGAAGGCACCCTCTATTCCATATCAACGATTACCGACGGTAATATCAACAGCACCTATAAGCTGATCTATCGCCGAAAAGACGGTACGGTGAAGACGTACGTTACCCAAAAGATCAATCCGTACGTCTTTAAGCACCCCGCCGAGATCATGAAGAATATCGACCTTGTGACCTCGCACATCAGAAGCAATCTTGCCGAGGGGCAGGTCTGCTTGCATTTCCATCATACGGCAGACGGAAAAAATTATTATCTCGACGATGACGGCTCCTTCTGGCGTCTGTATACGTTTATCCCCGCACTTTCCTTTAACACCTGTGACAGCCTTGAGGTGCTCCGCAATGCCGGGGAGGCCTTTGGCCAATTTCAAATGCAGCTTTCCGATTTTGATGCGTCCCTCCTTTTTGAGACCATTCCCGACTTCCACAATACAAAAAAACGCCTCGCTACCTTCTTTGCTCATGCAGAGGAAGATCCGATGGGGCGCGCGGACGAGGTCCGTGAGGAGATCGCATATCTTCACGAGATGGCACCGATCGCTTGCCGCCTTTCGGAGCTGCTTGAGGACAAAAGGATCCCCTTACGCGTCACTCACAACGACACAAAGATCAATAATGTCCTTTTCGACCTTAACACAAAGCGCGGGCTTGTCGTGATCGATCTTGATACGGTAATGCCGGGGCTCGCTATGCACGACTTCGGGGATGCCGTCCGTTTTGCCGCCAATACGGCGGCTGAGGACGAGGCCGATCTTTCGCTCGTTTCCTTGAATCTTGACAAATACCGCGCCTTCGCCGAGGGATTTATCAAGTATACAAAGGATTCCCTCACTCCTCTGGAGAT
>JAZQVJ010000022.1:0-1214 GCA_045631785.1 Eubacteriales bacterium | reverse complement strand
TTGCCGTTATCCACGATCGCAAAGCCGTCGGATTTGGGTCCGACGACCTTTTTGACAAATACCGTGATTTCTTTTTCCGTCGGTGCCAGTGTGTTGACGGGAAAATAATTTTTATTTTTCGGCATACTTATTTTCCCGCCTGCATCGCGCGGCGGATACGCATGGTTTCCTTCATACGAAGCTCGGTGTTGAGGATCTTCTTGCGCAAGCGGATCGACTTGGGCGTGACCTCGATCAGCTCATCGTCGGTGATGAACTCGATCGCCTCCTCCAGCGTGAAGATGATGGGGGGCGTGAGCAACAGCTTTTCGTCCGCGCCCTTAGAGCGGATGGCGGTCAGCTTCTTTTCGTCGCAGGGGTTCAGGGCGATATCGTCGTTCTTCGGGTTCTGCCCCACGATCATACCCTCGTAGACCTCGGTCTGGGGGCCGACGAACATATCGCCGCGCTCCTGACAGTGGTACAGACCGTAACGGGTGGTGACACCTGCCTTAGAGGCGACCAGTGCGCCGGTAAAGCGCATGGGGATCTCACCGCGGTAAGGCTGATAGCTATCGAAGATGGTGTTCATCACACCTTCGCCGTGGGTAGCGGTCATAAACTCGGAGCGGTAGCCGATCAGGCAGCGGGAGGGGATCAGGTACTCAATGCGGGAGCGATCGCCTACGGGGGTCATCTCCAGAAGGTCGCCCTTGCGCTGGCCAAGCTTCTCGACTACGGGGCCAACGTATTCCTGCGGAATGTCCAAAAGCACGCGCTCGAACGGCTCGTACTTCTCGCCGTCCACGTCCTTAAAGAGTACTCGGGGATTGGAGCAGCAAAGCTCGTAGCCCTCACGGCGCATATTCTCGATGAGGATGGAAAGGTGCATCTCGCCGCGGCCTGCGACCTTGAACTCGTCTGTGGTGTCGCCGTCGGATACGCGAAGGGACATATCGCGCAGCGTTTCGCGGTACAATCTCTCACGAAGCTGACGGGAGGTCACGAATTTGCCCTCCTTACCTGCAAGGGGGCTGTTGTTGACCGCGAAGGTCATTTCCATCGTGGGCTCGCTCACCTTTACGAACTCCAGAGGCTCGACACAGGTGGTGGAGGTCACGGTGTCACCGATGCTGATGTCACCGGCACCGGAGAAGCAAACGATGTCGCCCATCATAGCGCTTTCCACGGGAACGCGCACAAGACCGTCGATCTGGTAGATGGACACGATCTTT
>JAZQVJ010000021.1:0-1637 GCA_045631785.1 Eubacteriales bacterium | reverse complement strand
CACCGCTTTACGGCGTCCTGCTTGAGCGATGCGAGGATACGGTTACGATTTAGGAGGATAGTATGTTCTGCAAGAAGGAATGTGTGGCAATGCTGCTGGCAGGCGGCCAAGGGAGCCGACTTTGCGATCTCACAAGGCACACCGCCAAGCCCGCCGTCAGCTTCGGCGGCAAATACCGCATCATAGATTTTCCCCTCTCAAACTGCATCAATTCCGGCATTGATACCGTTGGCGTCCTCACGCAGTACCAGCCTCTTGAGCTCAACGAATATATCGGTGACGGCTCCCCCTGGGATCTCGACCGAGCGCGCGGCGGTCTCTGCGTTCTCCCTCCCTACACGGGGAGCGAGAGCTCGGAATGGTACCGCGGCACCGCCAATGCCATCTATCAGAACCTCGCCTTCCTCCGTCGTTATGCCCCCGAGTACGTGCTGATCCTCTCGGGGGATCACATCTATAAGATGGACTACTCCAAAATGCTCACCTTCCACAAAGGGAAGGGGGCCGTCTGTACCGTTGCCACCGTCAGTGTGCCTATCGAGGAGGCATCGCGCTTCGGTATCTGCAACACGCGCGAGGATGGGCGCATCCTGCAGTTTGAGGAAAAGCCGAAAAAACCGAAAAACGATCAAGCCTCGATGGGGATCTACATATTCAACACAAGGACCTTGGTTGAATATCTGGAAGAGGACGCCGCCGACCCCACCTCGAAGAACGATTTCGGTAAAAATATCATCCCCCGCCTCGCCATGCGTCGGGAGGCGATCTACTCCTATCCCTTTTCGGGCTATTGGAAGGACGTCGGTACGGTCTCGAGCCTTTGGGAGGCCAACATGGACCTTCTTGGCGAGAATTCGATCTTAAGGGGGAGCGATCGCGATTTTCACATCTATTCGCGCCGCACAACGCGCACACCTCAGTTCGTCGGCCGCGGTGCCGTGATCCGGAACTCGGTCCTCTCGGAGGGGACAGAGATCCGCGGCACCGTCACGGATTCGGTGCTTTCGGAGGGGGTGACGGTCGAGACCGGAGCCGAGGTCGCCCATTCGGTCATTATGTCGGACGTCCGCATCGGCCGCGGCGCCCGCGTGTATTATGCCATCGTGGACAGCGAGGCTGTCATTGAGGAGGGGGCCGTTGTCGGGAACAAGGCGGGGGATCGCGACCACATCACCCTGGTCCCCTCGGGGGCACGTGTCACCGCCGACAGGAATACCGAGAGGAGCGAGGCACCGGCACGGAAGGAGCCCCTCTGCGTGCCCTTCCTTGTCAAGGAGGAGGGGACGGCCCTATGAAGCGCATCCTGTATGTAACCTCGGAGGTCACGCCCTTTGCTGCCAGCGGTGGCCTTGGCGACGTCATGGGGGCGCTCCCGCGTGCCGTTTACCGCCTCGGCCACGGCGATCTTGAGGTGAGCGTGATTTTGCCTCTTTACGGCACGGTGGATGCGACCTGGCGCCGTCGGATGAAGAAGATCCACGAGGGGGAGTTCTGCCTTGCGTGGCGTCGCATCCCCTACGCCGTCCACCGCCTCGACCGCTACGGTGTCCGCTTTCTGTTTGTGGAAAATCCGCGGTATTTTGAGCGCCCCGGGCTTTACGGCGAGTACGACGACGGCGAAGTCGGAGGCCAAGCGG
>JAZQVJ010000020.1:0-1604 GCA_045631785.1 Eubacteriales bacterium | reverse complement strand
CAGGAGAAGGGGTACATCATCGGTACCCTCTCGACCGAGGGGCTCGTCTTCAATGCTGAGGAGGAGATCAGTCGCGGTGAGGCCGCCGTCATCCTCTCCCGCATCTTGGAGGCGGACGCCCCGGCAAGCACCCCCCTCTATCCCGATAGCGACGGTCTTTCGGGCGGCATGCGTGATGCCGTCATGGCGATGTGCGCCATGGGCGTGTATTCCCGCAACGAGGATGGTGAGCTGGCCGCCACCGCCCCCCTTGACCGTGCTGCCGCCGCCGAGATGCTGTACGCGACGCTGCTCGCCTGCCGATAAGCTTTATAAAAAAGGAAGCACCGGGGTGCTTCCTTTTTTATTTCCGTTATGCATATTTTCATCCTTCCCCTCATAAGGTTGTAGCAAGACTGCCGCAAGACATAGGGAGGAGCGAAAATGGCAAGCACAAGCATCTATAAGGATATCGCAAAGCGAACGGGTGGGGACATCTATATCGGCGTCGTCGGCCCTGTTCGCACAGGGAAATCTACCTTTATTAAAAGGTTCATGGAGACCTCGGTGATCCCGAATATCAAGGGGGAGAGCGAGCGCGGCCGCGCGACGGATGAATTGCCGCAATCGGGCTCGGGGCGCACGGTCATGACGACAGAGCCCAAGTTTGTTCCCGAGGAGGCTGTGACGATGACGACCGAGGGCGGCACCTCGCTCTCTCTGCGCATGATCGATTGCGTTGGCTACATCGTGGACGGCGCCCTCGGTGACAGCGAGGACGGCACACCGCGCATGGTGCATACCCCGTGGGGCGAGGAGGCGGTTCCCTTTGCCGAGGCGGCCGAGATGGGGACCGAGCGCGTCATCCGCGACCACTCGACCATCGGAGTGCTCGTAACGACCGACGGCACCATCGGCGAGATCCCGCGTGCATCCTACGTGGCCGCCGAGGAGCGCGTTGCGCGTGAGCTTTCCGCCCTCGGCAAGCCCTTTGCCATTGTCCTGAATTCCCGGCATCCGGGGAGCGAGGAGGCCATCTCCTTGGCGTACGAGCTGGAGGCCAAGTACGGCGCCCCGGTGGCGCTCGTCAACTGCACCGAGCTGAACGCGGATGACATCTCCCATATCCTTGAGCTGATCCTCGGGGCCTTCCCTGTGACAGAGCTCACCTTCCGCCTGCCGCCCTGGTGCGCCGCCCTGCCGCGCGACCATGCCCTCTCGAACGGCATCCGCCATTATATCGGCGACCGCGCTGCGGCCATCACGCGCTACGGCGACATCGGGGGGGCGCTCAACACCCCTGCCATGGGCCCTGTGGCCTCGGCCACGGTCCTGGCGATGAACGCCGGGGACGGGAGCGCCGAAATCGCCCTCTCGCTTGAGGACGGCCTTTACTACCGCACGCTCTCGGAGCTTGCGGGGATCGAGGCACACGATGAGGGCGAGCTGTTTTCACTCGTGTGTGAGCTGGCCGAGGCGGCACGCGCCTACCGCAAGGTGGAAAAAGCGCTGGCCGAGACCGAGAGCGAGGGCTACGGCGTTGTTTTGCCGTCGCTTGAGGACCTGCGCCTAAGTCGGATCGTAGCCATGTCGATCTGTGGGCCAAGGAGGTGTGTTCTTCTATT
>JAZQVJ010000019.1:0-2374 GCA_045631785.1 Eubacteriales bacterium | reverse complement strand
CTGGAGCGCGAGGGGGTGGACTGTTCTCTGATCGAGGCCGAGCGCATCCTTGGCGGTGTAAGCGAGGGAACTACGGCTAAGATCACGGTCCAGCACGGGCTGATCTATCATAAGCTGTTGCATCGGTTCGGCGAGCGACTTGCGCGGCTGTATTACGAGGCAAACCAAGAGGCGCTCGACGGCTACCGAGAGCTGGCCGCCACCTTTTCGTGTGACATGGAGAACAAGGCATCGTACGTATATTCGTGTGATAGCAGAAGGAAGATCGAGTGTGAGATCTCGGCGCTTTTGCGCTTGGGGATCCCCGGGGAATACAGAGAGGAGCTGCCCTTGCCGTTCCCCGTCGAGGGGGCGGTGTGCTTTCGCGATCAGGCGCAATTCAATCCCCGAAAGCTCGTAGCGGGGATAGCCCCCGGACTCCGGATCTATGAAAAGACGGCGGCGGTGGCCTTTGAGGGGGAGAATACGGTTCTTACTACGCGCGGGCGTGTGCATGCCAAGAGGGTGATCGTGACAACACATTTCCCCATTTTCAATAAGCACGGGCTTTATTTTGCCAAAATGTATCAGCATCGCTCGTACGTATTGGCGCTCCGCGGGGCGCCACTGCCCGAGGGGATGTACGTGGACGAGGCAAAGGACGGCCTTTCCTTCCGCACGTACGGGGAGTATCTGCTCCTTGGCGGCGGAGGACACCGCACGGGAAAGCGCGGTGGCGGCTTCGGGCCACTCTATGAGTTTGCGGGGAAGCATTACCGTGAGGCAGAGGTGGAGTATCGCTTTGCCACGCAGGACTGTATTACGTTGGATGATATGCCGTACATCGGGCAATATGCAAAAGGTACGGAAAATTTTTACGTGGCGACGGGCTTTAACAAGTGGGGAATGACCTCGTCTATGGTGGCGGCAAGGCTGCTTGCCGATCGGATCGTGGGGAGAAAAAATAGGTATGCCTCTCTGTTTTCGCCCCAAAGAAGCAGCCTGCGCCCACGGCTCCTCTCAAATCTCGCAGCGAGTGCGATTGGACTTCTCACGCCGACAGTGCCGCGATGCCCGCATCTTGGCTGTGCGCTCAAATGGAATAAACGGGAGCGCACGTGGGATTGCCCCTGCCACGGCTCGCGTTTTTCGGAGGGGGGAGAGCTTATTTCGGGGCCGGCCAACGGGGATATGAAGCGATAAGCGAAAAACCTTCTGCCATGAAATATATCTTTTATTTAGTGAAAAAAGAACGCGTAGCAAGGATGCTACGCGTTCTTTTTTAGGTGCGGGGGCGCTTCTTTTCGGCGCTTTGCTTCAGGTAGGCGACCTCGTGTTCATCGAGGTAGCGCCAAGCACCCACGGCGAGGCCGTTGAGCTTGATCTTGCCGATCGAGACACGAGAGAGACGCTTGACGGTGAGCCCTACGGCGGCGCACATCTTACGGATCTGACGGTTTCTGCCCTCATAGAGTGTCATCTTAAGGACGGTGCCTGTTTCGGAAATATCACCAACCTCGGTGTCGACAGGCTCGATGGTATAGCCGTCGATCTCCATCGGGGAGCGAAGACGGTCAAGCTGCTCGCGCGTAATAGCCTCGGCAACCTTGACGCGGTAGACCTTTGGTACGTCGTGGCCCGGATGGGTGAGCTTGTTGGCGAGGTCGCCGTCGTCCGTCAGAATGAGAATACCCTCGGAGACCATATCGAGGCGGCCGACGGGGTAGACGCGGCCACATTCGGGCGGGAGGAGATCCAGCACACAACGGCGCCCTGCGGGATCGCTGGATGTAGTAACGTAGCCGCGCGGCTTATTGATGACGATGTAGGTATGCTCGCGGTTTCTCTTGGCAACGATCGGCTTGCCGCGATATACCACGAGGTCGCGCCCCGGCAGGATCTTCTGACCGAGGACGGCGGGATGACCGTTGACGGTCACCTCACCGGCGAGGATGGCGGCCTCGGCCGCACGGCGCGACATCACATTGCAGTCGGTAAAGTACTTTTGGAGTCTGACAAGGTTCTTTTCGTTCATAGTGTTTTCGGGCAACGGCCCGTCCTTTTAGGTTTTTTTGGTTGTAAAGACAAGCGGAGAGGTGACAAAGGTGCCGTCCGACGCTTTGTACGTGACGTACCCCGCGAGGGCGCCGTCACGGAGAGGGGCGACGGGCATGGGGAGGAGGTCGTAGGTCATTGTGGGGGCAGGAGCATCCTTTGACAGGAAGAGCCGGATCTCCTCGCGGTTGGTGACGGTGGCCTCGCCCTCGGCATTAAAGAGGGGAACGGACAGTGAGATCTCGCCGGCCTCGGCAAGGAGGCGGGATTCGTAGGCTTCATAGCCGTAATCGAGAAGCATACGGTGATCCGACCAATCCGAGGGAGCATCGAGCGTGAC
>JAZQVJ010000018.1:0-4908 GCA_045631785.1 Eubacteriales bacterium | reverse complement strand
CTTGTAGAGCTTCAGACGAACCTTACCCGTGACCTTCTCCTGCGTCTTATCCACGAAGGCAGACAGGGCCTCGCGCAGAGGGGTGAACCACTGGCCGTTGTAGACCAGCTCGGCAAAGGTGATCGAGAGCTTCTGCTTCTCGTGGAGAGTCATCTTGTCAAGGCAGATGCTCTCAAGAACGCTGTGCGCCTTGTAGAGGATGGCGCCGCCGGGAGTTTCGTACACGCCGCGGCACTTCATGCCGACGAGGCGGTTCTCAACGATGTCAAGGAGGCCGATGCCGTTCTTGCCGCCGATCTCATTGAGAGCAAGGATGATCTCCTTGGCGGTCATCCTCTTGCCGTCGAGCGCGACGGGGATGCCGGCCTCAAAGTCAAGCTCAATGTAGGTCGGAGCGTCGGGCGCCTGCAGGGGCGACACGCCCATCTCAAGGAAGCCCGGCTTCTCGTACTGCGGCTCGTTGCCGGTATCCTCAAGGTCAAGGCCCTCGTGCGAGAGGTGCCAGAGGTTCTTATCCTTTGAATAGTTGGTCTCGCGGTTGATCTTCAGAGGGACGTTGTGCGCCTCGGCGTACTCGATCTCCTCCTCGCGCGACTTGATGTCCCACTCACGCCAAGGGGCGATGATGGGCATCGTGGGGGCGAAATGCTTGATGGCCAGCTCAAAGCGCACCTGGTCGTTGCCCTTGCCCGTGCAGCCGTGGCAGATGGCATCCGCACCCTCCTTGAGGGCGATCTCAACAAGGCCCTTGGCGATGCAGGGGCGGGCATGGCTCGTGCCGAGAAGATATTCCTCATAGATGGCCCCCGCCTTCATGGTGGGGATGATGTATTCGTCCACATATTCCTCGGTCAGGTCAAGGACGTACAGCTTCGAGGCGCCGGTCTTGAGCGCCTTCTCCTCAAGGCCCTCCAGCTCGTCCGCCTGGCCGACGTTGCCCGAAACGGCAACGACCTCACAGTTGTTATAGTTCTCCTTGAGCCACGGAATGATGATCGAGGTATCAAGACCGCCCGAATATGCAAGAACTACCTTCTTAATGCTTTCCTTATTCATTTTTATAAGCCTCCGTTGAATAAAAATTCTCATGCGTTGCATTTATATGCACCTATTATATAGGAGAAAAGGTAGTTTGTCAAGGGGTTTTGGTGATTTTTCTTTCGATTTTTTCGGGTTTTTCAAAAAAGTTCCTCGCCCCACTTGACAGAGAGGGGGAGGGGCGGTATAATATAGATTAGAAAATAGTATTTTCGTCTTTCAAAAGGAGATGCCGTATGGATAAAATTATCGTTGCCTTTATGAATCTTTTTCTCAAGGGTGATGCCAAGCTCACCGTAGAGCAGTATCAGGGTGCTCTTGAGGGCATTGAGCCCGCGGGTTCCTTTGAGACCATCGTCGGCCTCCCCATCGAGGGCACAACCCTCGCGATCGGCGCCGTCCTCCTCTCGATCTTCATCGCGGTCTGCGCCTTCAACGCGGTCATCGGCCTTTTCATCAACTACCGCCTGTTCTACAAGGCCTACATGCCCACTTGGGCCGCCTTCGTCCCCTTCTACAACCTTTACTGCCTCTCGAAGATGACGTTCGGCAAGGGCTGGCTGTTCCTGCTCTTCCTCGTCCCCGGCGTCGGCGCTCTCTTTACCCTGGTCCTGAACTGGCGCCTTTCGGAGACCTTCGGTCACGGCTTCGGCTTCTTCCTTGGGCTGACCTTCTTCCCCGTCATTTGGCGCGCGATCCTCGCGTTTGGTAAGTCGCTCTACCTCGGCCCGATCTGATTTTTGGTCCCGAATTCAAGCATAACCGAAAAGAGAGGTGCTTTTGCACCTCTCTTTTCTGCTTCTCCCCCTTGACGGCCACGCGCGTGTGTGCTATCATTACGGTAGAAAACACATTCCAAGGAGGCCCTTTTATGATCGAGAATACACCTGCCATCCAGGATCCCGTCTACATTGAGGGCGATATGGCCGGTGCGGGAACGCTTTTCGCTGCCACGTTCATTATCGCCTATCTTGTGTTCTTTCTTCTCTACGTCATCGCTGCCTGGCGCATCTTCTCGAAGGGCGGCTGTCCCGGCTGGGGAATCTTTGTGCCGATCTATAACGTCTACTGCCTGTTTCGTCTACTTTTCGGCAAGGGGTGGCTCTTTTTGCTCCTGCTCGTTCCGCTTGTGAACGTCCTTGTCGCCCTCATTCTTCCCTTCCGGCTTGGGGCGGTCTTTAGCGACGGCGTTGGCAGTGGGTTCGCCCTCGGGCTGGGGTTTCTCTTCCTCCCGATGCTTTTCATACTGCTTGTCGGCCTTGGGAGATTCCCCTACCACGGCCCGAACTGAAAAAGAATACACCAAAAAAGAGCAACCCGAGGGTTGCTCTTTTTTGGTTATGCACGAATTTCGAGCAGACATTGCCGATCGCGACCTCGCGGCGTACTAAGCGTACGCCGAACGGGAGTGAGCGACGGTTTATGCCGAAATTCGAAGCCCCCTCTTATTCGAGCTCGAAGGCTCCGGTATACAGCTGATAATACACTCCCTTTTCCGCAAGGAGTGAGGCGTGGTCGCCGCGCTCGATGATGCGGCCCCCGGAAAGGACCATGATGACGTCGGAATTCTTAACGGTGGAAAGACGGTGGGCAATGACGAAGACGGTGCGCCCCTCCATCAGCTTATCCATGCCGCGCTGGACGATCGCCTCGGTGTGCGTGTCGATCGACGAGGTGGCCTCATCCATGATCATAACGGGGGGATCGGCCACGGCCGCACGGGCGATGGCGATCAGCTGGCGCTGCCCCTGCGAGAGGTTGGCGCCGTTGTTCGAAAGAGGTGTGGCGTAGCCCTCGGGCAGACGGGAAATGAAGTCGTCGGCCCCCACAAGGCGAGCGGCGGCGATGCACTCCTCGTCGGTGGCGTCAAGCTTGCCGTAACGGATGTTATCCATCACGCTCCCCGTAAAGAGGTTGGTTTCCTGAAGCACGATGCCGAGCGACGTGCGAAGGTCGGCCTTTCTGATCTTGTTGATATTGATGCCGTCATAGCGGATCTTGCCGTCGGCAATGTCGTAGAAGCGGTTGATAAGATTGGTGATCGTGGTCTTGCCGGCTCCCGTGGCGCCGACGAAGGCGACCTTCTGCCCCGGCTTGGCGTATACCGAAACGTCGTGGAGGACGGTCTTCTCCGACACGTAGCCGAAATCCACGCCCTCAAGGCGGACGTCACCGCGAAGGGGGGTGTAGGTGACGGTGCCGTCGCCGTGCGGATGGCGCCACGCCCACTGCCCGGTGCGGACAGCGCTCTCGGTCACGGTGCCGTCCTCAGCGACGGTGGCATGGACAAGGGTGACGTAGCCGCCGTCCTCCTCGGCGGCCTCATCCATCAGGGAGAAGACGCGGCGCGCACCGGCAAGGCCCATAACGATCGAGCTGATCTGCTGGGAGAACTGATTGACGTTGCCCGTGAACTGCTTGGTCATGTTCAGGAAGGGCACGATGATCGAGATGCCAAAGGCCATCCCGGAGAAGGAAAGATTGTCGGCGCCTGTGGCCATAAAGATGCCGCCGACCGTAGCGATAATGACGTAGAGGACGTTGCCGATATTGCCGATGATCGGGCCGAGGATATTGGCGTAGCCGTGGGCGGCGGCGCTGTCACGGTAAAGCTCCTCGTTGACCTTCTCAAAGTCCTTGCGGCTCTCCTCCTCGTGGCAGAACACCTTAATGACCTTTTGCCCTGTCATCATCTCCTGAAAGAAGCCCTCGGCCGCGGCCATCGACTTCTGCTGGCGGACGAAGAAGCGCGCCGAGCCGCCGCCCACCTTCTTCGAAACGAGGAGCATGGCCGCGACGCCGAGGAGGACGACGAGAGTCATCCACACGCTGAAGTAGAGCATCACGCCAAGGACGGTAAAGATGATGGTAAAGGACTGCAAAAGCGCGGGGAGCGAGCGCGACACGAGCTCACGGAGCGCATCAATATCGTTCGTGTAATAGCTCATGATCTCGCCGTGCTTGTGGGTATCGAAGTAGCGGATCGGGAGGTTCTGCATCCCGTCGAACATCCGCCGGCGGAGCTTGGTCAGGAACCCTTGCGTGATATAGGCCATCAGCTGATTGTAGAGCGTGACGGTGACGGCACCGACGGCGTAGAAGGCGCCGAGCGTCAGGACCTCCGGCAGAATCTCCTTCATCGCGGCCTCAACGTCACCCCTTGCCTGCCACTCCTCAATGAGCGTGAACACGCGCTGCATAAAGATCGCAGGGATCGAGGACACAACGGCGGTCGCAAGAATACAGACGGCCGTCAAGGGCACAAGGACGGGGTAGGAACGGAGAAGAAAGGCGAGGATGCGCCGCATCAGTCCGCGCGGTGCGCGCTCGCCCGTAGGCTTCTTATTCGCCATCGTCGGCACCTCCCATCTGCTGCTCGCAAAGCTCGCGGTAATGCTGCGACGTAGCCAAGAGCTCGTCGTGCGTGCCGCGCGAGGCGATCTTGCCGTTTTCAAGAAGGAGGATCAGGTCGGCCTCCTTGACCGAGGCCACGCGCTGGGCAATGATGATCTTGGTGGTATCGGGCAGATACGAGGCCAGGCCTGCACGGATGGCAGCATCGGTGCGCGTATCCACGGCACTCGTTGAGTCGTCAAGGATCAGGATCCTCGGGTTCTTCAGAAGGGCGCGCGCAATGCAAAGGCGCTGCTTCTGTCCGCCCGACACGTTGGTGCCGCCCTGCTCGATGCGGGTATCGTACCCGTCGGGAAGGGCGGAGATAAACTCGGCGGCGGCGGCGAGGCGGCAGGCCTCGTCAAGCTCCCCGTCGGTAGCGTCGGCCTTGCCCCACTGAAGGTTCTCGCGGATCGTACCAGAGAAGAGCTGGTTCTTTTGCAGAACCATCGCCACGGCGCCGCGCAGAGCATTGAG
>JAZQVJ010000017.1:0-2249 GCA_045631785.1 Eubacteriales bacterium | reverse complement strand
CTCAAGGGCCTTGGCAACGAGGCAAACGCCCGTCTTCTCATCACCCTCAACGGTGTCAAGCAGCTTCTTGACCTCGCCGATGACGTTGTCGTAGGCCGTACCGCCGCCGGCAACGATGCCCTCCTCGACGGCCGCCTTGGTGGCGTTCAGAGCGTCCTCGATGCGGAGCTTCTTCTCCTTCATCTCGGTCTCGGTGGCAGCACCGACCTTGATAACGGCAACGCCGCCCGCGAGCTTTGCCAGGCGCTCCTGGAGCTTCTCACGGTCGAAGTCGGAGGTCGTGGTGTCGATCGCGGCGCGGATCTGGGCGACGCGGTTCTTGATCTCCTGGCTGTCGCCGGCGCCGTCAACGATGAGGGTGTTCTCCTTGTTGACCTTGATCTGTCTGGCGCGACCGAGCTGAGCCACGGTGGTCTCCTTCAGCTCAAGGCCGAGCTCCTCGGTGATCAC
This sequence comes from Eubacteriales bacterium, assembly GCA_045631785.1. Lineage (GTDB taxonomy): Bacteria > Bacillota > Clostridia > Oscillospirales > CAG-272 > UBA1740. The sequence goes on along the minus strand of JAZQVJ010000017.1, from coordinate 1,799 downwards.
GGTGCCGCCCGTCAGGATGGCGATATCGCGGAGCATCTCCTTGCGTCTGTCACCAAAGCCGGGGGCCTTGACGGCAACGCAGGTGAAGGTGCCGCGGAGCTTGTTAAGCACGAGAGTCGTCAGGGCCTCGCCCTCGACGTCCTCGGCGATGATGAGGAGCTTCTTGCCCGACTGCACGATCTGCTCGAGCACGGGGAGAAGATCCTGGATGTTCGAGATCTTCTTGTCGGTGATAAGCACGAGGGCATCGTCAAGGACGGCCTCCATCTTATCGGTATCGGTGACCATGTAGGGCGACAGATACCCACGGTCGAACTGCATGCCCTCAACGACCTCGCTGTAGGTCTCGGCGCTCTTGGACTCCTCGACCGTGATAACACCGTCCGAGGTAACCTTTTCCATCGCATCGGCGATCAGCGTACCGATCACCTCGTCACCCGCGGAGATGGTACCGACACGGGCGATATCCTCGGTGCCGTTGACCTTCTTCGAGATCTTGCCGAGGGCGGCAACGGCGGCATCGACCGCACGGAAGATACCCTTGCGGAGAACCATCGGGTTGGCGCCTGCGGCGATGTTCTTCATACCGTCGCGGATCAGCGTTTGAGCCAGCAGGGTGGCCGTGGTGGTACCGTCACCGGCGGCGTCGTTCGTCTTGGTGGCGACCTCCTTCACGAGGGCGGCGCCCATGTTCTCGGCGGCATCGGGAAGCTCGATCTCCTTCGCGATGGTAACACCGTCGTTCGTGATGAGGGGAGTGCCGTATTTCTTGTCAAGGACGACATTTCTGCCCTTCGGGCCCATCGTGATCTTGACTGTGTTGGCGAGCTTATCCACGCCGCGGAGCAGAGCGTTTCTTGCTTCAATGCCGTAAAGAATATCCTTTGCCATGTTCGTACCCTTCTTTCCTTATTCTACGATCGCCAGGATATCGCTCTGTCTGACGATGCTGTATTCGATGCCGTCACACTTGACCTCGGTGCCGGCATATTTGCTGGTGATGACCTTGTCGCCAACCTTGACGAGCATCTTGACCTCGTTCCCGTCCACGATCCCGCCGGGGCCGACGGCCACGACCTCAGCCACCTGGGGCTTTTCCTTCGCAGAGCCGGGAAGGATGATGCCACCCTTGCTGGTTTCTTCGATCTCTGCCTGTTTGACCACAACGCGGTCGGCAAGCGGTTTGATTGTCATAGGATCTACCTCCAAAAACAGATCCCGCCTTGGCGGGAGTAATGAATGAAAATTTAGCACTCAAGGGCGCCGAGTGCTAAGACCATTCTTATTCTAATATGCAATGGAAGAAAAATCAAGGCTTTTTGCCATAGTTCACACTTTTTTAACAATTAGTCGCAGAGGGGCTGCCCGGTGTGCGGCGGGAAGCCAAAAGGCCGATCATTCTCCGAGCGCCTCGCGGAAGACCGCCAGGATCTTTTTCTCCTCCCGCGATACCTTGACCTGGGAAAGGCCGAGGGCGCGGGCGGTCTCCTCCTGCGAATAATCGCGGTAATAACGCAAAAGAATGATCTTTCGCCGCAGATCGGGCAGGCGCGAGAGGACCTCGGCGATGGCCAAGCGGTTGAAGCAGCGCTCGCTCTCCTCATCGTCGTAGAGAGTCCCCTCAAGCGTGATGCCGTCCTCCTCGCCGTACACCTTGTCGGAGAGATGAGAAACGGGGGCAACCGAGGCCAGCGCCGCCGCCGCCTCAGCCGCAGTGACATCGCACGCGGCGGCCACCTCCTCAAGGCGTACCTCGCCCCCGCCCGTCTCGGCGGCGAGCCGTTCTCTGGCTGCGATCA
>JAZQVJ010000016.1:0-9899 GCA_045631785.1 Eubacteriales bacterium | reverse complement strand
GCGGAGGCGCGAAGCGCCGAAGCCGGGAGCACCCCGGGGCTAACAGGGGTGCAGACTTAAAACCCTTATAAACTAAGGGGAAAGTGGAGGAAAGATGTGCACGACAATAGCAACAAAATTCTCATTGACTGGCTATCGATTACCTCCAAGAGGTTATCCGCAAAAGAAATGGTGGAGCTTCTTGGGTTAGAGAGCGCACCGTGGGAGGATGGCAAAGGTTATCACGGCTACAAATCCCGTTTGTGGTATGATTGCATTTCAATACACTACGATGGCACCGCCGATATGGGCGTTTGGCTTGAAATGTCCGGTCAAGGTTGCCGTGCGTATGAGAGTTATTCTTCCAAGAAGGACCTATATAATACCGATATGTACGCGCCGCTTTTTCGGTTTGTTCTCGACAATCCGGAGGAGTGTAATATTACACGTCTCGACGTAGCTTTCGACGAATTTAGCGGCTTGCTTGATGGTCGCCGAGTGTTCGACGATACCGTAAATCAGAAGTACAAAAGCAAAGCCGAGGCGTGGTCTGCCACGACCTCGTCGGACGGGCTTTCAATGAACATTGGCAGCCCACGTAGTAAGGTGCTCATTCGTATTTATGACAAACGCGCCGAACGCCTTGCTAAGATCACCGATGCCGACCAGCGTAAGCGCATCGAGGAGGATATTCCGCATTGGATGCGCGTTGAGCTTCAGCTTCGTGACGATCGTGCTCTTGAATTTGTCAAGACAATGGCCGGATGCGGAAAGTGCTCCTCGTCGCCTATGTCGATTGGCGCGGTGTATACCGGTGTTCTCGCCAATTATCTTGATTACGGGTATGGCGTTCCGGCGCGCAATAATGCGGATAAGCTCGTGTGGCATACTTTCCCGTATTGGCAAGATGTTATTGCGGGAGCTGAGGCGATCTCGATCTATTCACAGCCGGGTACAGAATACAATTTATCCCGACTTGAAAACTATGTTTGCAATATGGCGGGGAACGCCGTGGATGCGCTTCTCAAGATAAAGGGTATGGACGGATTTCTTGAAAAGCTTAAGGATAGGCATATCAAGCCGAATCCGAAATACATAATGCTGATTGAGGATGAAAAACGCCGTCAGGAGGAAGTCGAAAAAAGGCGTAAGGAAGAGGAGGAGATTGAGTATGTCTGAACAAACCGAGCTCGAAGCCCTCCGGCTTGAAAATGCAAAGCTCCAAAAGGAGGCAACAAACCTCCGCGCACAGCTTTTTTTCTTCCGAGAACAGATCCGAGAGAACGACGAGCGCCTCACTCCGCGACGAGCGCGTATCAATGACCTTGGTCAACATTATTGCCCGAAATGCAGAAAATGCATTTTTGAACCGCCGAACCTTTCACACTATTGGAAAGCGTGCGATTATACGGGTAAAAAGCCTCCCGAGTGGTGTCCGTCCTGCGGACAGCACCTTGCTCTTGAACTGAATGTGAGAGAACTGACGCGGGAATACAAACAGGATCCTCAAAAAAATTAACATAAAGGAGAAAACAAAATGGCACTTGGTATCATCGTAGGTAAGGAAATCTCGCAGTTCACCGATCAGCAGACCGGCGAAGTCGTCAAGATGCGAAAGCTCCACATTCTGTGGGATAAGCCGCGCAGACCTCAGGACGGCTTTGAAGGTCAGAAGGTGCAGGTGGAAACTGCGGGCTTTGAGATCGACGATCTCAAGGTCGGCGACCGTTGCAATTTCGAGTACGAGATCAACGCGACGAAGAAGGGCAACTTTGCCAAGCTCGCAGACGTTGAGAGAGTGGGTCATGTCGATCTCGACGCCCTCCTCGCCAAAAAGTGAGCCCCGGGCGATCCGATGCCCGGTGTGCGGTCTCCTCCTTTTGAAAGTGAGTTTTCAAAAGGGTGAGGCGCTTCTTGTCCCCTATTGCCGCAAATGTCGGCAAGAGAGGACCATATCCATAAGAGCCGAGAGCCGATGAAGCTCTCGGTTTCTTTTTTGAAAGGAAATTACTTACATGAAACGTTTCATGTTGATTTTGCTTTGCTTCCTTGGCGTTCTGACCGTCTTGTCGCTTTTGGCCGGGCTCGGTCATGGAGGCAAGCCGGGAGGAGAAGGACCCACAGATACCACAACAAAGGCCGTTTCTACTACAACGGCGAGAGATCCTGTTACGTTTGAGATACCCATTGAAAGATTCATAGCTTCGGCCGAAGGTGGAATTGTCGGCGAAGGCGAAAACCGTTATTTTTCTCTTCTTTTCGGTGTTGACAACTTAATCTCTGCAAATGTTTTACCCGAAAGAACCGCACTTTACGAAATCAAGATTACGGGCGATTTTCTCGCTGCCGGCAGATCTACTGTTCGGATGTACGCTTCAAGCGGTGATAAGCCTATATTTGAAACAAACGTTGATGTGGGTGAGGGGCTTGAATGCGTTCTGTACGCTGTGCTTTCTCGTCCCAACGGAGGACCTTATGATTCTTTGATGCTTTGTACGGGTGCTGACGAGGTGAAAATCACTTCTGTAACTTGTACCGAGATTGCAGATGTAATGTTAAGCTCTTTCGCGGGTTCGAGACAGATATATGGAGCTGCGGCCGGTCAATATACTACAGGAGTTATGTATATCGATGGCACTGATACTTCGTCGGCGATAAAAACCGATGTTTATGGTTTAAAAGCGGGGGATTATGAGCTTCATATCATTGGAGGTGGGGCAAATAGAGTGTTCATGACCGCGATGCAAAACGGCGTCGAGATATCTTCTTCAACATATTCTCCTTGGGGATCTACCATGGGGGAGGTTCCTCCCGGAGATGTGCTTGGTCATGTAGGGGAGGTGAAAACGGTTAGTATTCCGAAAGATGGAGACGTAACATTTATTTTTCGGAATGATGTAGGAGTAATTGATGAATCACCTGAAAGGGATATTCTCTTCCATTCGGTATTTCTTGTAAAAAAATAAGGCATCTCCGCCTTTAAAGGAGAGAAAGGAAAAACAAATGGCGAAATATCGTAAAAAGTTCAATTGGAAAAACCTCCTCGCGGGTGCGCTGACCGTCCTTGTGGTTGCCGGTGCCGTTCTCGGCATCGCACAGCTCGCAGGCAAGGAAACGCGCTCGATCGGTGGCGGAGCGTTCTCTGTCGGCGGCATCAGCTCGACAACCGGCGAGTGGATCGATTCGCAGAACTCGATCTACACCGAGGATCTTTTCGGATGTCAGGGCCTCGAGATCGTGCCGACCTTCGGCACGAAGTCCACGTATCAGGTCTTCTTTTATAACGAAGACGGTCTCTACGTTGAATCCACCGAGATCCGTTCCGGGAAGTTTGTTGCTTCTGAGATCCCGGTGTGCGCGAATAGCGCTCGCGTCGTGATCTACCCCTCCACGCTTGACGAGGACGGCAAGCAGATCGAGGATTTCAAGATCAGATTTTGGGAAGTCCGTGGCATTGCCAATGACATCGAGATCACCGTTAACAAAGAGCAGCTCGCTCTGAATATCCTTGATATGCTTGTTCCCGTAGCAAGCGAGGAGGTGGTTGTAGACGAGATCGCAACGGCTGCCGCCAGGGGTCACGCTTTCTTCGAGGATACGTACTATAAGAACACCGACGGCACGACCGTTTGGAGCGATATCTCGAAGGAGATCGAGAACGGTACCGATTATGAGGGCCTCCTCGTTCTGAATGCGAGCAAGATCAAGTCCTTTAAGGTCGTGAACAACAACGATACTCAGACGGTGAACGTGTATGTTGCCGCGCAGGACGGCAGCCTCGTGACGACCGGAACCGTTGAGGTTAAGGCCGGCAACGAAATGATCGTTGACTGCACGAGCGGCGCGTATGTTCTTATCAACGTTCTTGATGGCGCGGATATCGAGGTGCGCGAGTACATGCCTCTCGGTAATTGAGGCTAAGCCATGACAAAGGCAAAACGAGTTGCGGTACGTGTCCTGTCGCTCGTGATGCTTTTTGTGATGATTGGCGGAGGGGTTCCCTCCGCCTTTCTCATAAAGAGTAGCGCGGCGACGGTTCAGGAGACCTTAGGCAGTACCTCGGTCGAGCACGATCTTGAATCGGCAGGCTTCAACCTTGCCTTATATCAGAAGAACCCGGCAGCCGATCCGCAGGTGATGATGGTCTCAGAACTTGCATACACCGAGGAAGGAAGCCAATACGAGAATGCGTTTTACATTCTCGTGTACCTTTATAATCCTTCCGGCAAAGCGTTGGATCTCGGCAAAGAGAATACGGTTAATTTTTCGGTTGGCGGCTCGAGCTTTGAAAATCAAAAGCTTGTGTGCTTTGGCCGCTCTGCGAATAATCTGTTTTATCGTTTTTACATTGAGTACGAGGAGGCCTTTTTGAGTTCGGCTCGTGAGTATTCCGCTGAAAACGAAGGAAAGCGTACGTATACGATCGCGAGCGTTCAGCTCTTTGATGGCGAAGAAGAACGTCTCCGCGATTACGCGGTCGGCAAGGCGTATACCTTCACGGGATATGCCAAGGGCTGTGGCCCGGGTGCCGAGCTCGTGAGCACCTTGACGTCTTCTTATACCGGGATCGATACGATCTCCTTGGAGCTCAATCATACAACGTGGCGTAACCGCGTGTATGACGCCTCGAACGGTGGCTTCGAGGAGGAGGGCGTATGTGATGCGGTCTCGACCGTGTTTTTTGGCGTACCCGAAAAGTACATCTATGACTACGCGGGAGGTCTAAAGCAGATCACCTCGGAGTGGTACGAGTATAAGACGGCGCCGATCTTCGTTACTTGGGATGGGGCCCGTGCCGATGAGCTGAGACCGTGGCTCGGCCAAACCATGGGCGCGCCGAACGTCGTTTATGGCACTCCTTCGGGTCCGATTGTTGGCGGCGATCGATTCTATGAAGCCGATCATACCGATTTCAGCTTTAGTAAATACAATCATCTCACGTGTCGTGTGCTTTGGAAGGACGAAACTACTTTCGGTAGTTATGCTTATTACAAGTACGGGGCTTCCTTCAACCCTAAGGCGCAGGCTTGGATCAACGAAAATTATCCTAACATTTTTGATTCGATCAAGCCGTGGTCTACCAAGGATCTCGCGTTTTATCAACATACGAGCAACGCCGGTATAACGGGATCGTTTACGATCGTTGATGAAGGGATCCTCCCTAAAATGTCTTGGCTTCTTTCAATCGGAACTCCAAAGTCCTTTGACGAAGCCAAGATCTCCTCGGAACGTCTCGAGGAGTATATGCGGTGGTATACCACCAACGTGAATGCCGCTTCTCCCGTTCACGGCTTTTCTTCGGATCTTTTTGAGGCATCGATCGATGCCGATCGGCTTCATCTTTTGAAGGATTCCGAGGAGAAGCGAGGGCTCATTTCGCAAACGGTGTCCTCGGATGACACTTATTCCACGATCGTGGATGCCGATATTTCTTGGTGGCAGAAGCTGTGGGGCGAATCGGCGTATGAGGAGCTTGAGTTTTCGCCGCTTTGTGTTTTCACGATCAACGATATTTTGTTTGTTGAAGGTCTTGATTCCTCGAGCGAAAGCGACATACAGCTCTTTGAGGAACGGTATCTCGTTGAGAACGATAATACTTCTGCGAGCTCTAAGAACGTTTTGAAGGAGCTCCAAACGATGATCGCGGCCGATGAAGTGCCTGTACTTTACCGCTTTGCGGTAACTGAATACAGCGTGTATAATGCCATCTTTGATGATACAGATGAGCATTACACGGATAAGGGGTTGGTCTATGATGCTGTTTTTGCAAATAACGGAGAAAATCCCGGCATTAACGGCTACGTTGCCCAAGAGACGGTTTTTCTCGATTTCGATGTAATCTCTCTCGGCTTTGATACCGGCAAAGTGGGTGCATCTCTTGTCATCATTCCGGTTATTGCCGATCCGATCAACGTAATTTCGGGGCTGATCGCACCGAACGACGTGCCCGTAGAAAAAACCGATTGGTTTCTTCTTCTCCTTGGGCTCCTCGTTCTGATCGTTATTCTCGTATTGGTTTGGCCCTTTATTTCGCCGCTGATTATGCTCGTAGGGAGCACGATCGGCATTGGCGTTAAGGCCATTGCCTCGTTTGTTCTGAAAATAGCATGGTGGGCGCTACGGTTGCCCTTCCGCTTGCTTTCGTTGCCGTTCAAACGACGATAAGGAGGTGAAATTGTGCACGAAGTTCTTACGATCGTTTGTACGACGGTATTAACCTTTGCTTTGACCGAGCTTTTGCGTGCCGGGCTTCGAGCTTGGCGCCGAAGGAGAAAGAAAAAGCCCCGTAAATAACGGGGCTATACCAAAGGAGATTCTTATGAAAAAGAAAGCTATAAGCATCATCACAACGGCTCTGCTGCTCTTTACCGTTGTGGCCCTGCTCGTTGGCACGGCAAGCCTTGGCCGCACAGGTAAAAGCGAGCATGTGCACAGCTTCCGCACGATCGGCACCACGGCCACATGCATCGAGGGCGGCATCCGCACCGAGGTGTGCGTTTCTTGCAAGCAAGAGCGTAGTATGCCGGATGAGCCTCTCGGGCATACGTTTGTGGGCTACTTCTGTTCGGTTTGCGGCGAGGTCGACGGGCTTTTTACCTTTGAGGTAAATGCGGGTGCGTATTCCTCGGGTACATTGTACGCAGAGCAAGGTATGACTTGGGCGCAATGGGTAGCAAGCGAGTATAACACGGGCGGCTTCATGGATGAAGGAAAATTCTACATTGACGGCGATTATGTCCGTGTGGGTGGTGGCGAAGCCATCAGTTATACTCGTGGCGAAAATTCTTATGTGAAACCCTCTGATACCATTATTGATGGGCGGGGGTATCGCATAGACCGAGATTCCTAAAAGGAGAATCTTATGAAAAACAAAGCTATAAGCATTATCGCAACGGCTCTGCTACTCTTTACCGTTGTGGCCCTGCTCGTTGGCACGGCAAGCCTTGGCCGTGGTGGAGATAAGACTTCGCACGTGCACAGCTTTCGCACGATCGGCACCACGGCCACGTGCACCGAGGGCGGTATCCGCACCGAGGTGTGCGTTTCTTGCAAGCAAGAGCGCAGTATGCCGGACGAGCCTCTCGGGCATACGTTTGTGGATAATACCTGCACGGCTTGCGGTCGGTTTCTGTTTGTCTCGCCCCCGTCTATCTCGCTTGACGGCGATATGCTTAGCATCACGGACGAAAGCGGCCTTGCCGAGAAGTTCGTCATTTGCGTGGACGGCGTGGAGAAGGCAGTAACACAGTCACCGACGCCGCGACCAGTACACGATGTACTCAGCGGTACGCGGCGGTTTAAGGATTGGGTTGTACTCACCTACAACGGAACGGAAACCGTTAATTTCACCTCAAACGGTGTGGCATACACGGGCATCAAATTCGAGGGTTATCTCGATGGTATGCCAGGCATACTAACCGATTGGAAAATGTATTACTTGCAGGGCGAGGTCGCCACGCTTGTAATGACGCTTGATAGCGAGTGGGTTGACGAGGCTTACCGAACCGTGGAATTTTCCGAAAGCACAGCGATTTCTATGACCTTGCTCGCGTGGATTAACGATAACACAGAGCAAGTGGTAGACGAACCCACCTCCCCCACCGTCACATTCGACCTCTCCGCGCTCAACCTCTCGGCAGGCACGCACAGCATCACGGTGCGAGCCAAGGCCAACGGCTACGCCGACAGCGCGGAGAGTAATGCCGTGAGTTATGTGGTGGCTGACCTCATCACCTTCACCAGCGCCCCATACGGCGCGGATTACAGCGCTACACGCTACGCCGAGGATGGTATGACATGGCAAGAGTGGGTTGAGAGCGAGTACAACACGGTTGATTGGTATATAGGAGAGGACGGAAGGGTTTATATTTCCGACGAGCTTAGCGGGTACAAGCAGGTGGAGTATAACAGTTCTCCCGTGTACGGATACGAGGAGATTATACCGAACGGCCAATACTTCTTCCAAGGTACCCACTCTGGCGGCGGAAACTAACGAAAGCGTGACCGTATGGAGACCGAGAAAATTGGGGGCGTGGCACCATGCTCCGGTAGTATGCTTTGGTTGCAGCTCTTTACCGCCTATCTTCTGAACGTGGCGGATTACGTCTATACGACCCTATGGGTGCGGCTTTACGGTGTTGACATCGAAGCCAATCCCTTGGGGCGATGGATGTACGTCACTTGTATGGCGGGTGTGTTCAAGGTCTTTGTGGTAGGAGTGCTGTTCTGTCTCCTTGGCCTTTTCATCAGACAGCGCCCAAGGATGGCTTGGGTGGTCTACTTACCCCTTGGGGTGTACGGCGGCCTTGTCGTATATCACTTGGTTATCTTCGGCATTGTTGCCGAAACAATCTGAAAAAAGGAGTTTATTATGAAAAACAAAGCTATAAACATCATCACCACGGTCCTCCTGGTCTTCGCAGTCCTCGCGGTGTGCATCGGGGCGGCAACACTTGGACGTGATGAGGGCAAGACCTCGCACGTGCATTCGTTCCGCACGACCGGCACGTCGTCAACCTGCACCGAGGGCGGCATTCGCACCGAGGTGTGTACCGTTTGCAAGCAAGAGCGCAGTATGCCGGACGAGCCCCTTGGGCATACCTTTGTGGATCGCATCTGCGCTTGCGGCGAGGTTGATGGGCTTATCACCTTCTCAATCGTTCAATATGATGGCATTTACGACTTTTGCGCCGAAAGCGGCATGACTTGGCGCGAGTGGATAGATAGCAAGTATAACACGAGCGACGGCGCGTTTTCCATTAGAGAAGCAAACGGATGGGTTGATTGTGGGCTTGGGGATGCCAGTAAATGCGCCTTGTGTGTAAGACTTAATGGGGCTGTTGTGAAGGCGGATGATGCAATAATCGCGGGCCATTCTTACTATGGTGACGACGGTATGAGCGGTAGCAATTAACAGGAGAAAAACGTCAAATGCGATCTAAGCTCCGGCGCCTTGCCTACGTGCTCGGCGGCTTCGTCCTCTTTCTGATCCTTGCTTATGTCTGCTTCACGTGGAGGAGCTTGCAAGGATGAAGGACAAGCTCGCTCGGCTTCGCGCCCTCGATTACCGGCATTACATAGCGGCCGCCATTACTCTTGGCTTTCTCGCTTGCGGCTTCATCTTCTGCAATGCGATTCCGCGCCTTGGCGAAGCGTTCCGCGACCTCGCAACCTCGCTTGTTTACTATTGTATGGCCCTTGCCGGGCGAACCGGCAATTCCGTGCCGGCCACGGTCACGATGCTCCCCTCGTGGGAGTTCGCTCCCTCGCGCTTTGAGCCTCTGCGCGTCTTTCCGTGGACGTGGGAGGAGTTCCGTGTCCTTGTCGGTGAGTTCTTTTCGGCACTTTTCACCGCCGAGAATTTCCGTGCGTGGTGGTATCACATTACCGACGTCGTGTATTACTTCTCGAAGGCGCTTCTCGTCTTGATGCCGCTTGTTCTGATCGGCGTTATATATGCGCGGCGGTATACGACTACCGAGAATAACGACAACGACAAGGACAGTCGCCCCCTTCGCCTTTGGCGCGCGTTCACCTTCCGTGTGGTGATCCCTGTTCGTGATTGGCTCCACGGCTTCATCGGTTTTCTCGGGGAGAACCGCAAATACGGTAAGTGCTGGGCCTTTCTTTGGGTCCTCTACTTCAATGTTGCGGTGATCTTCATTGAATTTATCGCCTTTTACCTGTATCTGATCGTCAGCTTTGATTTCCTTGCGATCTACGGTCAGCTCGTCAAGCTGATGTACGATCTTGCCCCTGCCGTCCGATTCCTCCCGGGAATCGTGTGGGTCGGCCTTGGGCTTTGGGCGTTCAATTCTTATTGCCTTAGGGTGGCCTACGATCGCCTATATTCGCACGAGGCGAAGAACGAGAGGTTCGTGGATGACCGAGGGGTCGTTACCATTGTCTATGGGCCGATG
>JAZQVJ010000015.1:0-2882 GCA_045631785.1 Eubacteriales bacterium | reverse complement strand
CTCGATGCCAACGGCGAGATAAAGAAAACAAAACTTTACAAATCAATCATAAAAAGCCGGGTAAGGGGCGTATATTCCGAGGTGAACGACCTTTTTCTGAAGGGAGAAGCCTCCGCGTTCTATCCGAAGTACCGCGAGGTGTACGCCGCCCTTGGCAGAATGCGTGAGCTTTACGCGATCCTTGCCGAGCGTGACCGCCGCCGAGGGATCCTTGAGCTTGAGACCGCCGAGCCCGTCATCGTCCTTGACGATACGGGTGAGCCAACCTCGATCGAAAAGGCCGAGCGCGGCGAAGCCGAGCGCCTCATTGAGGCCTTTATGCTGACGGCCAACCGCGCCGTTGCCACCCTTCTGCACGAGCGCGGCATCCCCTGTGTCTACCGTATCCACGAGCCGCCTCCGCCCGACAAATACCGCGAGCTCTGCGACTACCTTACCTCGCTCTCGCTCCCCCTGCCGTGGCGGCGCGACGAGGAGCCGTCGAGTGCCGCGCTCTCCCGCCTGTTAGCGGTGGCCGCCGAGCGAGGCCTTGCTGCCCCGGTTTCGATGACGGTCCTGCGCTCGCTCTCCAAGGCGCGCTATGCGGCGGCACCCACTCCCCACTTTGGTCTTGCCTTGCCCCTTTACTGTCACTTCCCCTCGCCCATTCGCCGTCTTTCCGACCTTGTGACGCACCGTATTATTTCCGCAGTTCTTCTTGGCGCTGCTCCCATCACCAAGTACCGCGCCTCGGCCCGTCGGGGGGCGGATGCCGCCACCGAGGGTGAGCTCCGCGCCGTGACCGCCGAGCGACGGATCGAGGCCCTCTACAAAACGGTGTATATGAAAAAGCACGTCGGTGAGGTCTTTGACGGTACCGTCACCTCGGTCACTCCCCACGGCTACTACGTTGAGCTTGAGAACACCTGTGAGGGCCTTGTCCCCCTCTCTCTTCTTGACGGTGACTACCGGTACGACGAGCGCCGCCGCCTCCTTCTCGCCGGCGACCTCGCGATCGCCATTGGCGACAAAGCGACCGTCAGAGTGCGCGATGCCAACGTCCCCCTCGGCAAGGTCACGTTTGAACCCGTCACAAAATAAAAAAGCCCATAAGGGCTTTTTTATTTTTCTTTTTTGAAGATGGCGATCACACCCTCCTCGTAGAGCACACGCTCGTAGCCCGCCTCGCTCGCGAGGAAGCGTATCAGGTCGGAATTGCCGAAGCGCAGGTCGAGGACGACGTAATCGGTCACCTCGTCCGAATAGACGTATTCGTAGATCTCGTCGCGCTCCGAGAGCGCCGGAACGAGGAAGGTCGAAGCGCGCACGCTGGCCTCCGCGGGGATGGTCGAGAGCGCCTCGGAGATCGTCGCGGTCGTCGTACGCGTCGCTGCAAATTCGGCAACGTATCCCGCCCGCGACAGGTTCGTCGCACCGAAGAAGATGCAGGATGCCGCCATCGCCGAGAGGAGCAGGCGCTTTGCCGTGTGCGGCGCCAGGTCCGCAAGATTTAGGACGGTGAGATAAAAGAGGAAGGCTACCGATGCGTAGGTGTACTGAAAGCCGATGTCGTACTGATAGACGTAATCCGAAAGGAGATTTACTAAGACAAAGGGCCCGAGCAGCACGAGGCGGTGCGGCTTTCTGATCGCAAGCGGCAGGAGCGCGAGTGGCACGAGCATCGAGAGGAGGAAGGGGAGCTTGTCGGCATTCAGCATCTCATGGAAGGCGTACGCGGGATTCTTTGCGATGTTCAGTACCACCGAGAAGAGCGAGGACTCCTCGCCGAACAAAAAGTTCTCGTAGCGGTAGGTCATCACACCCTGCCCATAGGCCTTCATGAGCGCCGTCACGGTGAAGAAGTAGGCAAGCCCCTCTGCCGTGAGGATGCCCCCCATCCTCCGCCTTCCACGGCGGAGAAGCAGATAAAGCCCCAAGAAAACGATATAGACGGGTGCATCCTCCTTGACCGCCATCACAAGGAGTGCGACAATGCAGGAGGGCAAGAGCCTCCCGCGCTCAACAAAGAGGAACAGCCAGAGGAGCAGCGCCGTCAGGAAGCAGTTCTCGTGAAAGTAGTAGAAGTTGTTGGCGATCACCGTGGGGTGCAGAACGTAGAGCAGGATCACCCCAACGGTCTTTCGCTCGGAAAGACCGAGCTGCCGCGAAAGAAGATAGAGAGGGATCACGCCACTCCCAACCGCGAGTGCCTGCACGGCGAGAAGCGTTGCAGGATGCGGAAAGATGAGGTAAAAGGGAAGCGCCGCGTACAGAATGGGTGAGAAATGCACGGCAAAGTGCGAGAGCAAAAGGTCGCGCTCGCAGGTCGTATAGGGAACGAGCGTCTTCGCCATGTAATGATACATCTGGCTGAAAATGCCGAAATCAAAGTTCGGTGTAAGATGCCCGAAATAACGGAGGATCGTCAGCCCCCCGACGAACAGGACGAGCAGGCTCCCAAGGATCGCCGTTAGGGTGATGGCGGTCCGCCGCCCGATGCGCGGCAGGCGAAGCTCCTCCGCGAAGTAAAAGAGGAAGCCGCCAACCACCGCCGAGGAAACGAGGGCGAAGTAGACGTCGCGCGCCGCGGCGTTCGTAAGGAAGAAGAGCAGAGTAATTGAGAGCAGGACGAGTGGCGCCTCGGCACACCTCGGCAGAAAGAGAAGAAGAGCTGCCGCTACGAGAATTACCGACACAAAGTAGACAGAAAACGGGAACGATGTAAAGAATACTTCACTTTCAAACGAGTGCGGGATACAGAGGACCGAGGCGATAGACACAAGGGTCACCGCCGCAATGAGCCGCAGGACTGCCGTCCGCAGTGTGACGCCCGCTATACGCGTGCGAAAAAACGTCAATAGCTTCTCCATGCGTTTCCCTTTCCTTTTTCTTGGAGTATTCGG
>JAZQVJ010000014.1:0-23388 GCA_045631785.1 Eubacteriales bacterium | reverse complement strand
CATTCTTAACCTTGGTCTTAACGAGGACGTTGTCGAGGTTATGGCTAAGAAGTCGGGTAACGCAAGATGGGCGTACGACTGCTACAGAAGATTTATTCAGATGTATTCCGACGTCGTTATGGAGGTCGGTAAGAAGTACTTCGAGCAGCTCATCGACAAGATGAAGGAAGAGAAGGGCGTGCAGTACGACGTTGAGCTGACCGCCGAGGATCTCGAAACGCTGGCCAACCAGTTCAAGGCCGAATATAAGTCCAAGATCGGCGAGGATTTCCCCACCGATCCCAAGGAGCAGCTGATCGGCGCTGTCAAGGCCGTCTTCCGTTCGTGGGATAACCCCCGCGCAAACGTCTACCGCCGCGACAACGATATCCCCTATTCGTGGGGTACTGCCGTCAACGTTCAGATGATGGCCTTCGGTAACATGGGTGACGATTGCGGCACCGGTGTTGCCTTCACCCGTGACCCTGCCACCGGCGAGAAGAAGCTGATGGGTGAGTTCCTCGTGAACGCCCAGGGCGAGGACGTCGTTGCCGGTGTCCGTACGCCTATGAAGATCGACGCCATGGCCGAGAAGTTCCCCGAGGCGTTCCGTCAGTTCGTTGAGGTATGCTCGATCCTTGAGAACCACTACCGCGACATGCAGGACATGGAGTTCACCGTTGAGGCGGGCAAGCTCTACATGCTCCAGACGAGAAACGGCAAGCGCACCGCGCAGGCCGCCCTTAAGATCGCCTGCGACCTCGTGGACGAGGGCATGCGTACTCCTGAGGAAGCCGTCCTCATGATCGATCCCCGTAACCTTGACACGCTCCTGCACCCGCAGTTCGATACCAAGGCCCTGAAGGCGGCAACGCCCGTTGGCCGCGGTCTTGGCGCCTCGCCCGGGGCTGCCTGCGGTCAGATCGTCTTCACCGCTGCCGACGCCGAGGAGTGGAAGGCCGCCGGTAAGAAGGTCGTTCTCGTCCGCCTTGAGACCTCGCCCGAGGATATCACGGGCATGAAGGCCTCGCAGGGCATCCTCACCGTCCGTGGCGGTATGACCTCGCACGCCGCCGTCGTTGCCCGCGGCATGGGTACCTGCTGTGTTTCCGGCTGCGGCGACATCAGCATGGACGAGGAGAACAAGAAGTTCACGCTCGCCGGTAAGACCTACCACGAGGGCGACTTCATCTCGATCGACGGCTCGACCGGTAACATCTATGACGGCGTGATCCCGACTGTGGATGCCGTCATCGCCGGTGAGTTTGGCCGCATCATGGCTTGGGCTGACCAGTTCCGCAAGCTCCGCGTCCGCACCAATGCCGACACCCCCGCCGATGCCAAGAAGGCTCGCGAGCTGGGTGCCGAGGGTATCGGTCTCTGCCGTACCGAGCACATGTTCTTCGAGGCCGAGCGTATCGCCGCCTTCCGTGAGATGATCTGTGCCGATCCCGCCGAGGCGCGCGAGGCCGCGCTTGCCAAGATCCTGCCCTACCAGCAGGGCGACTTCGAGGCCATCTACGAGGCTCTTGAGGGTACGCCTGTGACCATCCGCTTCCTGGATCCCCCGCTGCACGAGTTCGTTCCCACCGAGGAGGCCGACATCAAGGCCCTCGCCAATGCTCAGGGCAAGACCGTTGAGCGCATTAAGGAGATCATCGCCTCTCTGCACGAGTACAACCCGATGATGGGCCACCGTGGCTGCCGCCTGACCGTCACCTACCCCGAGATCGCCAAGATGCAGACCCGCGCCGTGATCCGCGCCGCCATCGCCGTGCAGAAGAAGCATGCCGACTGGAAGGTCGTTCCCGAGATCATGATCCCGCTGGTTGGCGACGTCAAGGAGCTGAAGTTCGTGAAGGACATCGTCGTTGCTACCGCCAACGAGGAGATCGCCGCCGCCGGCATCGAGCTCGCCTACGAGGTCGGTACCATGGTCGAGATCCCGCGTGCTTGCATCACTGCCGACGAGGTTGCCAAGGAGGCAGAGTTCTTCTGCTTCGGTACGAACGACCTCACGCAGATGACCTTCGGCTTCTCGCGTGACGATGCCGGTAAGTTCCTTACCGCCTACTACGAGTCGAAGATCTACGAGAACGATCCCTTTGCCAAGCTCGACCAGAACGGCGTTGGCAAGCTGATGGAGATGGCCGTGACCGCCGGTCGCGCTGTCCGCCCCGAGATGCACGTCGGCATCTGCGGTGAGCACGGCGGTGACCCCGTGTCGGTGGAGGTCTGCCACAAGCTCGGTCTTTCCTACGTTTCCTGCTCGCCCTTCCGTGTTCCGATTGCCCGTCTGGCTGCCGCCCAGGCCGCCCTCAAGGACTAATTCGGACTTCGGATTTTGGCATAACCGAAAAAAGAGCAACCCACGGGTTGCTCTTTTTTCTATCGCCGTTCGTCGCCCTTGCCCTCCCCGCGGATATGGTCAAAATGTGTGCTCGTTGCCACTCGCTTCATTTCTCCCTATCCTTGGGGTATCGCATCAAGAAAAAGCCACACTGTGACTTTTTCTCTTGCTCACCCGACGTACGCCTTTGTACGCCTTCGTGGTGCGATCAAGAATTTCTGCTCAAAATCCGAGCGCCCGAATCCGTTTTTTCTGTCGGTCGGAGAACGGCGATTTCTGCGCCGAATTAGTACTCGTTCCGGCTTTTGGTCCTGCCGTACGCCTTCGGGGCGTGATCGTCGATTTCTGCTCGAAATTCGGGCACAACCGAAAAAGAGCAACCCACGGGTTGCTCTTTTTTCTATCGCCTTTGCCGTTTCCCGGCAACAATAAACCGCCCATCGGGCGGCTTATTGTTGCTTTGTAAAGAAAACCTTGCGCCAATGCGCGGATGGCTTTGGAGCTTTTATTTCTCCTTCACCGGGACAAGGAAAGGCCGCAGCTGCGGAAGGCGCAGGAGGAAGAAGGCGGCGAGGGTGGTCGTGACGGTTTCCGGCAGCATATAGACGCCGTTATAGCAGAGCGAATAGAGCCACGGGCGCCCTACCCACTCACGGCCGAAGGCGACGAATTCCTCAAGGTTTGCCCAGAGGATGACGCCGGCGGCAAAGTGGACAAGAAACCGCAGGGAGCATGCGAGGGCGATGCCGGCGAGCATGCCGAGGGTGCCGTGCTTACGGAACAGTCCCGCAAGGCCGAGGACGGTAAAGGCAAGCAGATAATCAAGGAAGAGTGATGCTATGAGCATCCCGGGCGTCAGCCCCCAGGCAAAAACGCCGCCCTGCAGGATCTGGAACCAGGAATAGGTGAAGGCGGTCGAGAGCCCCCAGCCGATCCCCCACTTGATCGAAATAAGGCAGATGGGGAGCATCGAGCATAGGGTGATCGAGCCGTCAAATGGCAGTTGGAAGAGCTTGACGTAGCTGAGAGCCACGGCAAGCGCGAGCATGATGGCGCACTCGGTCAGTGCGCGCAGACGGGAGCGTTGCATGTGAGTTACCTCCGAAAAATAAAGTTAAAAGCCGCACGGAAATCTCCGTGCGGCTCTCTCTCGAAGGCAAGTGCTGCGGAAATCTCCCTACGCCGGCATGATCCGGATCAGGTGAAAGGGTTCGGCCTATGCCATCTCAGCCCCGTAGGGCACCCCTGACTTCTATGCGGTTTTTACAGGGACATTATAGCACGGCGCCCTCGGCTTGTCAAGGAGGGATAGAAAAAAAGTCGGAGGCTCTTGCATTTTCCCGCCGTTTGTGCTATAATCGGTGCAACTGTAAAAAAGGCCGCGCGCAGTCGGGCGGCAAGGAGGAGCTTATGCAAGCAAGGAAAGCAAGCGCCAAGACCGAGAAGCTGGTCCTGACGGCGCTACTCACGGCGCTGGTGGCAGTGCTATCGTATTTCGGCGGATTTATCAAGATCGGCGGCCTTGCCTCGATCTCTCTTACCCTCGTCCCCGTGGTTCTCGGGGCAGCCCTGCTGGGCCCCGGTGCGGGCGCGTGGCTCGGCTTTGTGTCCGGCGTCGTCTTTTTCCTGACACCCGATGCAGCCTTCTGGTTTAACCTGAGCGCTGTCGGCACGGTCGTGACGGTCCTTGTCAAGGGCGCGCTGGCCGGGCTTTGCGCGGGGCTTGTGTACCGTCTGCTTGCAGGGCGCAACCGCTATCTTGCGATGATTGCCGGCGCCGTGGTGTGCCCCATCGTCAACACGGGCATTTTCCTCCTCGGCTGTCTTACCTTCTTCATGGATGCCGTCCGGTCGATGGCCGGCGGAGCCGATATGTCGGTTTTTGCGTATCTCATGATCTTCTTCGTCGGCCTGAACTTCGTTTTTGAGCTGGCCAGCAACGCCCTCTTAAGCCCCGTGCTCCTGCGGGTTGCCGAGCTTCGGAGGAAGCACTGAAAAAGAAAAAGCCACACTGTGGCGTTTTCTTTTTGCAATACCGGGCGGCGTGTCACGGCGTTACCGCTTCGGCCGGGACCTTGGTAAGACAGGCAGCGCAGAAGTCGGCAATGGCGCGCTCATAGCGCGGAGGGTTGGACATGCAGCTCTGGCCGTGGTCCGCCCCGGGGAAGGTCAGGAGAGTGGCACGGTTGCCGGCAGCGGCGGCGATCTCGCGACTCATCTCGCAGGGAACCAGGCGGTCACACTCCCCGTGCAGGAGCAGGATCGGCACATCGGCGCGTGCCGCCGCCTCGCTGGCCGAGCATTCCGAAAGAGAGAAGCGGCCGTAAAGGCGCGCCGCCGCAGTGACAAGGGGATAGGCAAGAGCCGGGCGGAGATGCATCATGCGGATGACGCTGCAAATGATGTCGCGCGGCGAGGAATACGGGCAATCGGCGATCACCCCGACAACCGACCGAGGCAGCTCCTCCTCGCCACTCGCCATCAGCACCGCGGCGCCCCCCATCGACACGCCGACGAGGAAGATCGGGATATCACCAAAGCGCTCACGGGCGTACGCCACCCAATCGAGAATATCAAAGCGCTCACGGATGCCAAAGGTGATGGCGTTGCCGCCACTCCTGCCGGCGGCGCGCTCGTCGATCAAGAGGGTGTTGTGGCCAAGCGAGGCGGCGATGGGGTTGCCGCCGCAGAAGTCGCGCACCGCAACGCCGCGATACCCGTGGCATTGGATCTCAAGCGGTGCGCCGTCCGCACCGTGATGGTAACGGGCAAAAAGCCGCGTGCCGTCACGCGCCGTGATCTCCACCGCCTCGTAGGGGCGCCCGTCAAGCTCGCGGATCAGGCGGAGCATCGTAGGATCGGGATCACCGAAGCCTGGAGGCATCCGATAGGGATCGGCCGCCGCCTTTTTCGCCTCCGACATAAAAAAGGTCTTGCGGTAAACGAGCAGGAGCAAAAGGAGGGCAAGCGCCGCAAGCGATAGCAAGGGCAAGAGGATGTAGAGGGCAAGCATAAGGAACTCCTAACAATATTCTTTTCTACATTATAGCACATTTTTCTGCAAATGTCGCAAAAAATGAGAACGCCGTTCCTTATCCTTTTTTTCATCCTATTTTCCATTGACACCGAGGGCAGAAGATTATATAATGATTGAGGAAATAAGCAAGAGGAGCGCACCATGAGAAAAACTAAGATCGTTTGCACCATCGGCCCCGCCAGCGCGAGCGAGGAGGTCCTTACTGCGATGTGCCGCGCCGGCATGAACGTGGCACGTCTCAACTTCTCGCATGGCACGCACGAGGATCATAGGGAAAAGATCGAGCTTATCAAGCGTGTGCGTGAAAAGCTCGGGCTGCCGATCGCCATTCTGCTCGACACCAAGGGGCCCGAATATCGTATCAAGACCTTTGCGGAGGGCGCCGTCACGCTTAAGGAGGGGGATACCTTCACCTTCACCGCCGAGGACGTTGTGGGCAATGAGAAGATGGTTTCGGTCAGCTATGCGGGTATTGCCGAGGATCTCGAGATCGGGGATATCGTCCTTGTGAACGACGGCCTCGTGTCCTTCCGCGTGGAGGCGATCGAGCCGCCGCGCGTTATTGCGCGTGTCCTCATCGGGGGCGAGCTGCGTGACCGTAAGAGCATGAGCTTCCCGGGCAAGGTCCTGCACCTGCCGTATCTGTCCGAGCAGGATAAATCCGACATCCTTTTCGGCATCGAGAACGGCGTGGATTACATCGCCTGCTCCTTCGTTTCGCAAAAGCAGGATCTGCTTGACGTGCGCGCCTTCCTTGATGAGCACAGAGTTGACAATATCGACATTATCGCCAAGATCGAGAACCAGCCCGGCGTTGATAATATCGAGGAGATCTGCGAGGCGTGTGACGGCATCATGATCGGCCGTGGCGATATGGGCGTTGAGATCCCCTTTGAGCAGCTGCCCGCCATTCAGAAGCACCTCATTACCAAGTGCCGCCTGCTCGGCAAGCGCGTCATCACGGCAACCGAGATGTTAGAGTCGATGATAAACAATCCGCGGCCGACACGCGCCGAGATCTCGGACGTGGCCAACGCCGTCTACGATGGCACGAGCGCCGTGATGCTCTCGGGGGCATCCGCAGCAGGGCGCTACCCCGCCGAAACCGTGGCGGTCATGGCGCGGATCGTTGAAAGCACCGAAAAGAACATCCACTACGCAAAGCGCTTTTACTCCTCCGAGTTCAAGATCAAGAGCCCTGTGGATGCCATCTCCCACGCCACCTGCGCCATGGCCATCGACCTTGGCGCGCGTGCGATCGTCGCTTGCTCGCTCTCGGGCATGACGGCGCGCATGGTGTCGCGCTTCCGTTCGCCCGTGGATATCCTCGGCCTGACGGCTGACGAGGGCACCTGGCGCAAGCTGTCCCTCTCGTGGGGTGTCACACCCCTGCTTTGTGAAAAGCTGCCCTCGACCGAGGTGCTGTTCTACCGCGCGACTCAGCTTGCAAAGGCCACGCTCGGCATGCAGAAGGGTGAGCGCATCGTCATTACGGGCGGCGTCACCGACGGTCGCTCCGGCAATACGAATCTTATCAAGGTCGAGGAGATCTGAAAACAAAAGAGCAAGCAATGCTTGCTCTTTTGTTTTTGCGAGAGGCCTTCGGAGAATAACTCCCGCATCTTATGCCGCAGGGCTTGACAATCGTCAAGAGGCCATCTATAATTTGTATAGAAAGAATGTAAGGGGGCGGACGGCGTGCGTGTTTTGATAGCCATGAGTGGCGGTGTTGACAGCACCGTGGCGGCGCATCTTGTGCTGGCCGCGGGGCATGAGGCCGTCGGCTGCACCCTTTTGCTTTGCGAGGGCGCCGTCGAGGCCGACACGGCGCGTGCGGCCGCCGTCTGCCGCCGCCTCGGGATCCCCCATATCACGCTTGACCGCAGGCAGGACTTTTACGAGAAAGTGATGCGCCCCTTCGCGGAGGACTATGCGCGCGGCCGCACGCCGAACCCCTGTGTCGAGTGCAACCGCACAGTGAAGCTCGGCCTGCTTTGCGAATACGCCGACGGGCAAGGCTTCGATGCCGTGGCCACGGGGCATTACGCCCGCATCATCGGGGCGGGCGGCGACGTCGCGCTCCTGAAGGCGAGGGACGGGGCCAAGGATCAGAGCTACATGCTCTATACCGTGAAAGGGGACCGCCTCGCCCGTCTTCTTTTCCCGCTTGGCGATCTCGAAAAGAGCGAGGTGCGCGCGATCGCCGCCGACCTCGGGCTTGCGGACGGCATAGGCAAGGAAAGCCAGGACATCTGCTTCGTGCCGGACGGTGACCACGCGGCGGCCGTTGAGGCGATCCTCGGTGCCCCCTGCCTCCCCGGCAATTACGTGGATGAAGGAGGCACGGTCCTCGGCTGTCACCGCGGCATCATCCGCTATACCGTCGGCCAGCACAAGGGGCTCGGCATTGCCCTTGGGCGCGTCCGCTACGTCACGGCCATCAACGCCGCCCGTCGGGAGGTCACGCTGGGGGATGAAGCCGACCTCTTTCGCACCGAGGTGCGCCTTGAGCGAGTCACGTATCCCGGGGAGGCGCCCGCCTCGCCCTTCCGCTGTGCCGTCAAGCTGCGCTACCGCGCGCGTGACGTCCTCGCCACCGTCACCCCCGAGGGGGACGGCGCCCGCCTTACCCTTGACACTCCCGCGCGCGCCCCGGCGCCCGGTCAGAGCGCCGTCTTCTATGACGGCGACCGCGTCCTCGGCGGCGGAATTATTGTGTAAGGTATTATTTACAATCCGTTGGTTCTTGGCGATGGATCAACAAAAAACGCACCCGTGGGTGCGTTTTTTGTTTACGCCTTCGGCTCCATCACGAAGTACTTGACGTTCGAGCTGAGCATATCCCAAAGGTCGATGCGCGGCTGGATGTCCATCTCGTGGGCGCAGAGGTATTCACGGAGGGGCTCGGCCTCATCGGCGCAGGGGCGCCCCGAGGCACGCTCGACGACGATACGGGAGAAAAGACGTGCGTATTCCGCATGGATAGCGAGGGTGCGCCAGGGCTCGGTGGGCGTCGTCCTCATCTCGGGGTTCTCGGCAATAAAGGCATCGATATAAGCAGGGACCAGGGCGGCGCGCTCGGCCATCCTTGCATCAATGCGCGGTGTGATCTCGCGCATATAGTCGGTGTTGAATAGGCTTGTGATCCCCTCAAGGTACTCGCGGACAGCGCTCCCCTTGTCGCCGTATTCGGCGGCGAAGTATTCATCGGCCATCTCGTCAAAGTCAGCGTCCTTGTTCCAGAGGGCGCGCGCCATTCCGTACAGTGGGAGCCCTGTCGGGAAGGCCGAGCGCGAGAGCTGACAGCTGATCATGCCGTCCAGCCCCAAAAGATGAATGTCCTGCATGTCCTTAAAGAGGGTTTTGGCGCAGTCCATATACCCGATGTCCCGACCGTGGTCGTGCATCAGGTGGTAATCGTAGACAAAGCCCGAGCCCTTGAACTGCTTCTGCCATTCGGCGAGGTACGCCACGTTCGCGCCGATGTTGCGGATCATGGGGAGCTGATTGCGGACGTAGGGCAAAAGCTCGGCGTCCCCTGCAGCCTCGATCCCCTCGCGGAGCGTGCGGTCGTAGGTGCGCGAGATGGGAGCGAACATCAAAAGGAAGCGATCGGGGTTTTGGATGCGCTCGCGCTCGGGCGCCCAGAGAAGGTCAAGATAGGCAAGGAAGACGATCTTCGTATCGAGGCCGCGCTCGGAGAGGAGGGCGTCCACCTCGTTGAGAAGCATCACGTAGTAGTCGGAGGGGAGGGTATCGCGGCAATTCGGGCACTCGCAGTGGTTATTGACGTCATCGGCCAGCCAGAGATGGAGAGCGCTCACCGCGGGGTTCTTTTCGCAGTAGTCGGCCACCGCCGTGGCGATCCTTTCGCGAACCGAGGTCTGCGAATAGCAGAGGTTCGTATTGATGGCAATGCCGCCCCATGCCTTGCGCTCACCCTTCACCTCGGCCGTGGCCGCGAGGAATTCCTCGGGGAAGTCGCTGTCGGGCTGTACGTTCCACCCTTCGCCCGCCACCCCAAAGGGAACGCAGGTCCAGCCGTGGCCGATGGCGTGATAACGGAGGCCGCGGCGAGCGATCTCGTCAACGAGGCGCTCCTTGATGCCGTCGATCTCGGCGTCGGTCAGGACTCTTTTCGGGAGCGTCGGGTTCTGCTCATGCTCGTACCAACGGCGGAAGAAGGTCGCCGGGCGGAAGAACTGAATGAAGTAGGAGTTCATGCCAACGCGGGGCAAGAACTCGATCATCTCACGGGCGTTCTCCTCGGAAAGCGCGCCCTCGATGCACACACCGCGATGGCGGTAGGAGGGCGTTTCATGGACCGAAACGGTCGGCATCTCCGCCGCAAAGCTGCGCGGAGGGAGAAGCTCGCCCCCCTCGCCGGGATGCGTCCAGCGGCAGCCAAGCTTGTAAAGGAAGCGGTAGACGGCAATGAGAAGCGCGCCGGCGTTCGTGGCGGCGATCACACCGCGTCCGGCCGCAACGTCAATGGCGATCGTGTCAAGCTCGGGATCTCCCGGGATAATGTCAAGCGCAAGCTCAATGCCGCCCTCGCCCGGAGAAAGGCTCGGGTCCATCGCCCGGAGACAACGGGAAAGCTCGGCGGCGGCGTAGTCGCCGGTGTCACCCGAGAGGCGCGACAGAAGCTTGTAGTTCATGGTAGTTCTCCTTGATTAAAATGGATTGTTTGGAATCAGAGCAATACTCGGTCAATCGGTGGGGAAGTCGCCCTCGCGGTTCACCTTTCGGACGCGCACCCTGACGGTATACATCGTTATAATGACGCTGACAAAGGCGTCGGCAATGAGGAGGACGCCGATCCACACGATGCGGCGCTGGAGGGTGCTGACCAAAAGGATCGTGGTGGCACCGCCGGCAAGCAGGAGAGCACCGATCAGCAGAAGATACCAGTAGTCCATCCCAAAGCGCTTGGCATCGATCGCGGTCTGGACGCGAAGGAGGCCGTCAAAAAGAACGGCGGCGGCCACGCAGGATACAAGGTGGGACATCACGAGATGGGGGAAGGCGAACAGGAGAATACCGAAGAAGATGATGATCCCGCCGGCGGCCAGATCAAACTGATAGGCGATGCGATAAAGATCGTTTGAAAAATAGCCGAAGACCTTAACCGCACCGAGGAGCAGGCAGTCGACACCGATCAGAAAGCGGAGAAGCGCCGCAAGCTCCTCCGACCACACGGTCAGTATAATGCCGAGAACGAGCGAAAGGCCCGAGGCGATCAGGGAGGCGGCTTTGGCGGTCTTGACGATCCGTTCACCGCGAGTTTCCATAGAGGCTCATCTCTTTTCTTTGCGGTGGGGAGGGGGGGGTGGGCTTTGGGGGCGTCGGCTCGGCGTTGCCCTCCGCACTCACAAGGCGCTCAAGGGCCAGGCGCACGAGTCTGTGAACGCTGACGAGAGGGAGGCTCACCGCCTCCTCGCTCGACAGATCACCGCGCAGGAAAAGGCAAAGGGCGCCAAAGAGCGACTCGCGCACGAGCAGGAAGACCGTGTGCTTTTGCGCCGCGCTAACGGCAAGCCCCTCGGCGCTTTTTTCGACAAAAGCGGCAAGCGGTCCGTCCATCTCGCGGAAGATGTAGCGCCGCACCGCCTCATGCCCCAGCGATTCATAGAGGCCAAGGAGCGCGCGGCGGTGGATGGTGGCAAAGTCGCGCGCATCGCGCAGATCCGCCGGTCGGACATCCCCGTCAAAAACAGCGGCGTGCGCCGCAAGCGCGGACGCGATGAGATCCTCAACGATCGCGTAGATGTCCTGGTAGTAGTAATAGAAGGTGGTGCGATTGACGCCGCACTCCTCGACGATATCACGCACCGTGATCTTGCCGAAGGGCTTTTTCTCCAAAAGCCTTAAAAAGGAGTCCATAATGGCCTGCCTTGTAAATGAGGACATCACACGCCTCCCTTCTCTTATAGATCGCAGTTCTCCTCCATTATACGGCCGAGCCCCTTTTTTGTCAAGCCACCAAGGGGAAATTCACTTTCTGTGATTGACAAGCCATGGGGGATGTGGTATAATGTTTTCCGATAATATTCGATAAGAAATGCAAAGGAGCTCCCCATGTTTTTTGAAAAGCTTTCCTCTTACGATCCCGAGGTCTTTGCCGCGTCTGCCCGCGAGCTTTCGCGCCAGCAGCAGAACATTGAGCTGATCGCCTCCGAGAACATCGTTTCGGAGGCTGTGCTTCTCGCGGCCGGCGGCGTTCTGACCAACAAGTACGCCGAGGGATATCCCGGCAAGCGCTACTACGGCGGCTGCGTGTACGTGGACGAGGTCGAGGAGCTGGCGCGCAAGCGTGCCTGCGCTCTTTTCGGTGCCGAGCATGCCAACGTTCAGCCCCACAGCGGCGCCAACGCCAACCTTGCCGTCTTCTTCGCTCTCCTTAAGCCCGGTGACACGGTGCTTTCCATGAACCTCTCGGAGGGCGGTCATCTCTCGCACGGCTCTCCCGTGAACATCTCGGGCTCCTACTTCAATATCGTCCCCTACGGTGTCGATCCCCTCACCCACCGCATCAACTACGAGGAGGTGCTTCGCCTCGCCAAGGAGCATAAGCCGAAGCTGATCCTCGCAGGTGCCAGCGCCTATCCGCGCACGATCGACTTTGCGAAATTCCGCGAGATCGCGGACGAGGTCGGGGCGTATCTTCTCGTCGATATGGCGCACATCGCCGGCCTTGTGGCCGCCGGGGTGCATCCCTCGCCCGTCCCGTATGCCGATGTTGTGACGACGACCACGCACAAGACTCTGCGCGGCCCGCGCGGCGGACTGATCCTCTGCCGTGAGGAATATGCAAAGGCCATCGACAAGGCCATCTTCCCCGGCACGCAGGGCGGCCCTCTTATGCATATCATTTCGGCCAAGGCCGTGGCCCTTGGCGAAGCCATGACCGACGACTTCAAGGCCTACGGTCGCCGCGTGGTCGAGAACGCCGCCGTTCTCGCCAACGAGCTTATGGCCCGCGGCTTCTCGCTCGTGTCGGGCGGTACCGATAACCACCTGATGCTGCTTGATCTGCGTGATACCGAGCTGACCGGCAAGGAGCTTGAGGCCCGCCTTGACGAGGTGCATATCACCGCGAACAAGAACACCGTTCCCGGCGAGCCCCGCAGTCCCTTCGTCACGAGTGGCGTCCGCATCGGCACGCCCGCCGTCACGACGCGCGGCTTCGGCACCGAGGAGATGAAGAAGATCGCGAGCTTCATCGAGCGCGTTGCCTTCGGCAGCGAGGCCGACCGCCACACCGTCACCGACGAGGTGCTTGACCTCTGCGCGAAATTCCCGATCTATAAGGATTAATAGAAAAACGTCGCCCGGCAACGGGTGACGTTTTTTTCGTTTGATAAAAAGAAGAGGCACTGCTTTTGCAACGCCTCTCCTTTTGCCGTCCTCTCGCCAACTAAGCCGGCGCACGGCACGCCCCTCCGCCAAAACGCATTTCTGTAAACAAAACATAACAAAAAGAACTCCCGGCGGAGTTCTTTTTGTTTGCAATTCAAGTTAAAGGGCCTCGACGCGCGACAGCCAATCGATCCCACCGGCGGCTGTGAAGTAGGGGGGATAATCGCCGAACGCCTCGATCTTATGCTCCTTGATGATGCGAATGGCCAGATCCACGAAATCGCGCGAGGATACGAGGTCGATCGTTGCATCGCCGCAGGTCGTCGACTTCAGCTTTCCCTCGGCCGCCAACATTTCGCCAAGGTACACGCTCTTGAGGTGCGGCCAAACGCCGCTTGCCTTGCCGCTTCCGTAGGCCAATACCTCACTCTTCAAGGCCTCGTAGTCGGGGCTTTTCTTAGCTTTTTCGAGGTATTCGTCCATGACGATATATTCGGCGAGATGACGGTGGGTGCAGTAGGCAATGCCGCAGCCTATGAAAATGACCTTGGTGTCCATCTCGTACATCTTCTGCCAGGGCGAGTCGGTGGCAAAGGGGGTATCGCCGTAGACGCCGTAGCGGAGGCCGGATTTCCCGTGCGTGCAGGTGATGTAGTCTGCCTTCGCGCCGATCGCCGCGACCGAGTGGGTTGCCTGGTCGCTGCGCTTAGCTCCGGGGAGCTTGCGGAAGTAGTTCGTCAGATACCCGACGTCCGAGGGGGCATCGAGATGCCAGTTTTCATACACATGCTCCCAGTCCTGCGAGCACAGCGTCGGGAAGACGACGGTGCCGCTTTCACCCACCGCCTCAAGCATGGCCGAAACCACGGTGTCGGCACCGTTTTCGCACGGCCCGAGACTCTTGAAGGAGGAGTGTGTTAAGATCGTATCCCCCTCGGTAACGCCAAGCTCACGGAGGGCTGCGAGCATCATTTCCTTTGTAACCATAGTTGTTCTCCTTGCCTTGTTTGCCGCCGTCGCGGCTCTTTACCAACAGATAAGAATAGAATACACCAAAAAGCATTCGCTGTCAAGAAGAATATTGCAAGAGAGGAGAAAGAGAGCGAACTCTCTCTTCCCCCCACGCCCCTCAGCGGTTTAAGCACGCGTCGTAGGCCTTGAATCTCTCGTAGCACGCGGTATAATCGGTGTCGGTGGGGGCGAACTCACGGCCGACCGCGATCCTCTCACACGCCGCCTTGACCGACGGGAAGACGCCCGTCCCCACCCCCGCAAGGATGGCCGAGCCAAGGCATGCCGTCTCGGTATTCTTGAGCGTCACAAGGCGTCGCCCTGTCATATCGGCCTTCATCTGGCACCACAGGGGGCTGGTCGCGCCGCCGCCCATCGCCCGGATCTCGTTCACCTCAAGGCCGAGGTATTCCAGGTTGGCGCGGAGCATACAGGCGATCGACTCCATCACGCTCCGCACGAAATGCCCCCGTCCATGCTCGGTCGTAAGGCCGGTAAAGCTCCCCCGCGCGTCGGGGTTGTATTTCGGCATCGTGGAGCCGCAAAGATAGGGGAGGAAGGTGACTCCCGCACTCCCCGGGGGGACGGCGGCCGCCATCTCGTCAAGCTCGCGGAAGGAGAAGCCCTCACAGAGGGCGTTTTTGAACCACTTGAGTGCCATCCCCGCCGTCGGCGACCACGAGAGCAGGCAATAGCTGCCGTCCCAGTTATAGTGGCAGGGAACGATGCTTTCGGGGTTAAAGGGCGGAATTCTGTCACTCGGCGTAAAAAGCACCATCGTGGTGCCGGTCATCACGCTCACGATCCCGGGCTCGACAACACCGGCGCCGATGGCACCCGCCACCTGATCCATCGCCCCCGTCACCACGCGGATGCCGTCGTATTCACCGACCGCAACGCCGCTGTCAAGCAGAGTGGGGAGCATCTCGCTTGATACGCCGATGTAGTCGAGCATCTCGCCCCACCACGCGCCCTTGCGGACGTCAAAGTAAATGGTGGAGGATTGCAGTGTCTTCTCGGTGACGAAGCGCCCCGTCAGCTTATAAAGAATGTAGTCCTCAAGAAGGAAGATCTTTTTGGTTTTAGCCCATACCAGCGGCTCGTTTCTCTTGATCCAAAGCAGCTTGCAGGCCGGCCAGGTCGCCGTTACCTCGGGCTGCCCCGTGACCTCGTAAACGCGCTCCTTTCCAAAATGCGCCTCAATGAGCGCCGCCTCCTCGGTCGCGCGGTTGTCAAGCCACACGATCGCCCGGCGGACGGGCACGCCCTCCTCGTCGGTAAGGATCAGCGTCTCGCATTGCGTATCGATCGAGAGGGCATCAATCCGAAGCTCGGCCTTCGCTGCCGCGATCTCCTCCGCCACCATGCGGAAGTAGTCCTCGGCAGGGAACTCCACGCGGTCCCCCTCGCTTAGGAGGGTATAATCACGCGTCGAGCGCCGCTTTTCGACAAGCGCCTCGTCAAACACCGCGGTCTTGACCGAGGTGGTTCCCATATCAATTCCCATAAGATGCATAAGCGACCCTCTTTTCTTTGACTGCTTTTAATACGTGTGCACCTCCGGCATGCTCCCCTTGGGGAGGGGCAGCCATATGCCGTTTGCCCTTTGTCGGAGATGCGGTCATCCTTCATACAACTAAATTATATCTCCCCACTTTCTTCATGTCAACCTATTTCGGCGAAAAGTGCCGGGCAGATGCCTTGCCCCCCGACTTGCTTTTTGCCTCGAGATGCGCTATACTATGGGGGAGAAGGGTATATCCTTCAAGCAGAAAGCCCTCTAAGAATTGAGCCGCCGTTGTCGGATGCGAAGACAATTCATCCGGGCATAACGTATTTCTCCTGGAGGTTTCATGGGACTCTGGACGTATAAACACGCAGTAACGCTATTTCCGACTCTTGCACTTATGCTGGCCATGGCTCTCCTTATGCGGCGATGGCTGATAGGGAAGCCGTATGAGGTAAGGATGATCCCCGTCAAGATCATCGCGGTCATCGTCCTCCTCATCGAAGTAAGGAAGCAGTGGTATTCGCTGTCGGTTGGGTATGATTTATACCACATTCCGCTTCATTTTTGCTCGATTTTTTTGTATCTGCTGCCTCTTCTGGCATTTTACCGCGGCAAAGGCGCGGGCGGCGTACGGTCCACTGCTTGCGCCGCAATGACGGTGCTTTTCTTGGGAATGCTCACGATGCCTGCCGTGATATACTCCGAAACAAGGATCGACGCCTTCTTTATCGGGTACCTCGACTTCCATACCGTGTTTTTTCACAACGTCGTGATCTTCGCCCTCTTTCTGATGCTTGCGCTGGATCTGCATACACCGAGTGGAGGTCGCCGTGAGACGTTGCTTGTTGCGATGTTTGGCGCGGTGTTCGTCGCTATCTCAGCCGTAATGTCGTACGTCCTGCAAACGAACTATTCCAATTTTCTTTTCAGTACCGTAGATTTTATTGCCACAATTGTTGAGGACCTGAAGCTCACGGTGGGCGAGCTGCCGATCACCGTGCTTTACGTTGCCACCCTTGCCGTTTTGCACGTCCTGGTGCTGGTTCTTGCCAATTACCTCTTTATGCTGGCCTGCTTCTGTAAAAAAGTCGGCAAGGCCCGTCGGATACCGCCGGCCAAGAACTGATTCACTACCGTTCCCCTTCAAGTCCCAACATCAAAAACGCACAAAAAAAGCAGCTGCAAGAGCTGCTTTTTTGTTTTGGTGCGGGTGACAGGACTTGCTTCGCTGCGCTCGCAACAGGGTGCACCTGCTCTTGCTCCGCAAGACAGAACCAAGCCGGGCTATCACATATCAAAACAAAAAAAGCAGCTGCAAGAGCTGCTTTTTTGTTTTGGTGCGGGTGACAGGACTTGAACCTGCACAACCTTGCGGTCATAAGAACCTGAATCTTACGCGTCTGCCAGTTCCGCCACACCCGCATGTCGCCTCGTATCAAGGCAACAACGATTATAGCATACTTTTTTCGGTTTGTCAAATGTTTTTTGAAAAAAATCCGCCACCCCGCCAAAAAGGGGAGGCAAGGATGAAAAAGGCCGCCCTGCGGCAATTTCGCGGGGCGTCAGGCGGCGTGTGTTTTTCTATTGACAAAAGCGCGCACGCGTGTTACAATGAGCGCGTGACAACCACCCTCAAGAAAGGAGCCTGCGATGGAGTATACGAAAAGCGAGCTTTCCGAGATCTTACATATCATCCTCGACATCGGTGAGCAGATCAGTGCCGCCGGCGGCGAGATCTTCCGCGTTGAGGATACCATCGCGCGTCTTGGCGCGGCGTACGGTGCCATAAGGACCGACGTCTTTGCCATTACCTCCTCGCTTGAGGTGACGATGCTTTTCCCCGGCGACATTGAGCTGACGCGCACGCGCCGCCTGAGGGAAGGGAAGACCGACTTTCGCCGTCTTGAAGCCCTGAACGCCCTCTCGCGCCGTTGCTGTGCCACTCGGATGTCGGCGGACGAGCTGCGCCGCGCCCTTGTCGACTGTCTTTCGGTGCGCCGCGCCGTCCCCATGTACGTCGGGAGCGCGCTGGCGGCAGGCAGCTTTGCCGTCTTCTTCGGCGGCGGCCTCTTGGATGCGATCGTCGGCGCCCTCTTCGCCCTCCTTATCTGCTTTTTCCAGGAAAAGCTGCCCCTCATCTACCCGAATACCGTCCTGGTTTCCTTCTGCGCCGCGCTCGTGACGGGCTTTGGCGTTTCGGCCCTCTCGCTGGGGATCGGCGCCCTGTATCCCGACATGATCATGATCGGAGATATCATGCTCCTGATCCCCGGGATCGCACTTACCGTCGCCATTCGTAACATCCTCGTCGGTGACACCATCTCGGGCATATTGAAGCTGACCGAGAGCACCGTCGTGGCCGTGGCCCTGGCCGGCGGCTTTATGATCGCGATGAGCGTGTTTGACGTCGGCTATCCCGGGGGTGACTCCCACGGCCCCGTCATTCAGCTGCTGACCGCCGCCATCGGCTCCCTCGGCTTTGCGATGATCTTCCGCCTGCGCGCGAGCTTTCTGCCGCTGGCCGCCCTCGGCGGCGTCCTCAATTGGGGGATATATCTTATCCTTCTTGAGCTTACGGACACCGTCTTCTTCTCCTGCCTGTTCGCCTCGGCCGCCGCCGCCGTCTATGCCGAGCTTCTCGCCAAGCGCATGCACGCCCCGACCACCGTCTTTTTCGTCCCTGCCGTCATCCCCTCGATCCCCGGGAGCAACCTCTATTACACGATGTTCGGCGTCGTCCGCGCCGACTGGGGCTACGCTGGGAAGAACGCCGTGCTGACGGCGGAATACGCCCTTGCCATCGCGGCGGGCATCAGTATCGTCTTCGTGGTTTTCGCGGCTGTCGGAAGGATCCGCAGCTATGTCAAAAGCAAGAAATGAAAAAAGCCCCGTTGGGGCTTTTTTCTTTAATATTCGTACCTCGTCACAGCCGTGACCTGGGCGCCCTTGCGGCTCGTGTAGGTGAGTGTCATTTCGGTGGGGCGCTCGGTGGCGGCATCGATCTCAATGCGGATCGAAAGCCCCGTCACGCCCACCACCCGCGCGTCAAAGATCATCGCAAGGAAGATGTCGCGCGCCCGGGCCTCGAAAAGGATCCTGCCGTCCTCCTCGGTGATCGTATGGCTTTCAAGATAAGCCGCGCTGAAGGACGGCGTGACGAGCGTCACCGAGGAGAGCTCGTCAAGGAGCGAGTCGTCGATCTCCCCCGAGTCCTCGGTCACGGTGTCGCCCTCGATCGTGACGTGGCCGCGGTATTCGCCGACCGCCTCGCCCGTGGTAAGCGCCTCGTCCTTTGACAGGAGGTAGTCGACGCGGTAGGTGTACTTTTCCGCGGTCGCAGTGGTCTCAAGCTCAAGGTCGGCCGTCAGCGTGACCGCAGGATCGGTATATACCGAGGAGATATCGGCCTTCGCTTTTTTCGGCGCGGCCTCATCCAGCATCGCGTTGATCTCTGTCAGTGTCAGCTCGCCTCCTCCGAAAAGGGAAGAGAAAAGCGAGCAGGAGGTGAGCGCCGTCCCGATCAGAAGCACGGCGAAGAAAAGCAGTATGAGCCTCAATTTTTTCATGGCAGCTCCTCCTTACAGCAGAAAGCGGCGGCGGATGGCCAGGATCAGAAGGCCAAGCAGCGTTGCCGAGGCGGAAAGGCGCCCGGCATCCATGCGGACGGTGTCCTCCACCGTCCTCGCAAAGTCCTTGTTGACCGTTGTCACCTTGTTCTCGTACGCCGAAAGCAGCGAATCGAGCTGTGCCTTTTCGGCGGTGATCTCGCCGGCCTCAAGGAAGTCCTCCATCGCCTTCGCCGTGAAGGCGGCGGCAACGAACTCCTCGGCGGTCGTGGCGCTCACGGCCCGCGCAACGGCGCCCCTGTAATCGGCGACCGTGGGCGTGGGCAAGGCCGCTGTCGGCGTATCGGTCACGGTATGCTCGCACACGCGGCAGACGTGCTTCGTGTAGCCGGCGACGCCGATCGACGGCGGCACGACGGTCGATTTGTAGTTGTGCGGGAGCATCGGGATCGCCTCGGTCGTCTTGTGTGAGCAGACCGAGCAGCGCAGATATGCGATACCCTCCGCCGTGCAGGTCGCAGGGCGGGAATTGTACTCGGCGTAGGAATGCTCCCCCGTGCAAAGCTCACCTGAGATCGCGTGCGTCTTGACCGAAAGCTCGGTGAGGTCGGTGTCGGCGGCTATCTGATACAGGATCTCGCCGCCGCTGGTATACAGCCCGACGATCTGCCCCTCGTCGACGGTAAGAACGGGCGCCGAAAGCCCGGTGGCAAGATCGTATTCCATCACGCATGTCGGGGTGTTGTAGTAGAGAACACCGTCCCCGCCGCCAAGGCCCGAGAAGACGCCTTGGTAGACGTAGCCGTCCCCGGCATCCCACTCGCCCTCGACCGTCATGACAAGCTCGCACGAGAGGAGATCGTCCGAGAAGCGGTAGATCGCGCCGCCGTAAATACCGTAGGCATCGCCGCCCACCATTACGAGGGCCTGCTCAAACAGCGAGATATCGGCATCGTCGTAGCGCGTGTCATCGCTCACAATTCCGCCGTGATTCTCGCACTGCTCGTGCCCCGTGGCGGCAATGGCACCGTCGCTCTTTAAGAAGTTGTCGTGCGTCGCCGAGCCGAAGGCCTCATCCCCCGAATACGGATCGCCCCACGTGCAGTCGACGTGATACCATTCCCCGCCGAGCCTCACGAGGCTCCAGATGTGGTCCTCGCCCGCGTATCCCGTGCAGTAGCTCACAGGGATATCGAAATAGGAGAGGAGCGCCGAGTAGGTCAGGGTGTAGGACTGACAAACGCCCGTCCCCTCTACGAGAAAGTTATAGGCGTCGTAGATCTCGTAGTTATCGTCGTAGGTGAAGTGCGTGCAAAGATAGTCATGCAGGTAGAGGCAGATCTCGGCATCCGACCAGGAGCTGTCCACGGTGGCTGCGATGTCGTCAAGGAGGGTTTTATATAAGCTCCTTGCGGCCCCAAGGGCGGCCCCCGTCATCAGGTAGGTCGGCTCGACCGAAGAAACGTAGCCGTAGCTGTCGGTGTAGAAGGAATACTCCACCGACATATGGAAAAGCTCGGCCGCCGCGTACTGCAGGTGCTGCATCGCCGCGCCGACCTCCTCCTCGGTGGCGTAATGGCGCGACACGTCGATCTCGGTCTTGCAGCCCATAAGCCCGGCGTAAAGAGTTTCCTCAAGCGCTGAAAGCGTGTCGACCGAACGGAGGTCGGCAAGCGTTACCGTGTCGGCGGCCCCGGCCGTGATCGGCAAACAGAGGCAAAAGAGCAGCACTGCCGCAAGCAGCACCGCCATCAGCTGTCGGGATCGTTTCATAGGCATCTCCCTTCGGAAGGTTCGTATCTATAAGAATTATACCATAGAAAAATCCGCGCTGTCAAGAAAAACTCCCGGCGGCTAAATCAGCTGCAGGTGCCGCGCAATGCTCCATTTCGCATCGCGCTTCCTTTTCTTATAAAGCCCCTCACCGAGGAAGGTGAGCGGCGAGCGCCGCGCTCCGCGCCGATCCCCGATGTCAAGGCGGATCTGGCGGCAGATGCTCTCCTCACAGACCTCGGCAATGGCCTCGTCGATCGCACGGTTCAGGGCGTGATAACGCTGAAGCACGTCGGGTGCCGCCGC
The DNA here is from genome assembly GCA_045631785.1 of Eubacteriales bacterium. Classification (GTDB taxonomy): domain Bacteria; phylum Bacillota; class Clostridia; order Oscillospirales; family CAG-272; genus UBA1740. The sequence continues at coordinate 2,494 of JAZQVJ010000014.1, read as the reverse complement.
GCCTCGCCGCAGGATCGAGGCGCGGCGGTCGTAATCCCCAACGAGCGAAACGATCAGGCGGTCAAGCGCCGTCGGCATCTTTACAGTCTTGCAGTTCGTCATACGGGTACCCCCTTACGCTACGCCGCCGCGCAGGAAGTAAAGGACGTCCTCCAGCTCCTCGGCAAGCGCATCGGCGCGATCCCAGAGCGCCTCAAGAGCATCCTTCGTGCTTTCACAGTCGGCAAGCGTCGCCTCAAGCGCTCGCAGGCGCTCGCGATCCTCATAGCCGTCATCCTCCATGGCCAAAAGCAGGTTCTCCCGCCGGACCTCGGCCTCCTTCATCGTGGCCTGCGTTGAGCGCAACAGCGCGCGGATCATATCCATTTCATCTCGGATCTCCGAGGGCTCGCGGCTCGGCACCTCACGGCAGGGGTACTCGCGCGAACCACGCAAATAATGATACATAAGTACATCTCCTTTTTGTTCGTCTGTCTTTTTTTCGTCGTCCTCGGACACTTTCTGTCGCTTTTTCTCGCATTTTGTCACCCGACAAGTGACAAACCGAGAGAAATATAACCGCCTATGCCCTGCCGAGGGAAAGGGATGGCGGTTTGCCTGCGTTGTGTGGAACGCGGCACGTGACAATTATAGCAAAGGAGAAATCACTTGTCAAGTAACTTTTGGAAAAAATATTGAAAAATACTTGCATTTTTCACTTTTTGTGTTACAATAGAAAAAGAAACCGAAAGGGGAGAAGTGATGACCACAGGAGAACGCATCCGTCTGCGCCGCCGTGAGCTCGGGCTGACGCTGGAGGCGGTAGCCGCCGAGGCGGATACCAGCAAGCAGACGATCCAGCGCTATGAAAGCGGAGTGATAGGGAATATCCCGAACCGTCGGCTGGCGGCGATCGCCGCTGTCTTAAAGACCACCCCCGCGTATCTTGCGGGCTGGGAGGAGGCTGCCGCCCCGCAGCAGGAGGAGCTTGTGCCGTTTCGCCGTCATCAGGTGCCGCTTCTCGGCCGCATCGCGTGCGGCGAGCCTGTCTTTGCCGAGGAGGAATTCTGCGGCTATGGGCTGGAGGGCGGCGAGGTAAATGCCGACTTCTGCCTGTACGCTAAGGGTGACAGCATGATCGGCGCGCGCATCCATGACGGGGACATCGTCTTTGTCCGCCGCCAGGAGAGTGTTGAAAACGGCGAGATCGCCGTCGTTATCATTGACGATGAGGCCACCCTCAAGCGCGTGTATTACGACCGCGAGGGGGAAAAGCTCATCTTGACTCCCGAGAACCCGCGCTACGCCCCCCTCTCCTTTGAGGGGGCCGAGCTTTCGACCGTCAAGATACTTGGCAAGGCGGTGGCTCTCCAAAGCCGGCTTAGGTAAGGGCTTCGTATTTTGGCATAAATCACCGATCGCGACCTCTCGACGTACGACATGTACGCCGTCGGGCCGCGATCGGCAATTTCTGCCGAAAATCCGTGCGCCCGTCGACTTTGGTGCGACCTCTCGACGTACCCTTGTACGCCGTCGGGCCGCGATCGGTGATTCTATCGAAAATCCGCGCCTCCTCCCGGTTAGGATCCCTGCCCACCCTCAAATTTCCCCTATCCCTTGACGGCTGCCCCTCCCGTATGGTATACTAACAAGGTATAAATCCCCAATCTGCCTGCAATGGAGGATGTCTTATGAAGCTCAACTATAAAAAGACCATATGCGTCGGCTTTGCCTTTTTCCTTATTTCAATGTTCTGGCAGGTCTACGATACCCTGGTACCGAAGATCCTGACCGACAAATTTGGCATGGCGCAGACCTGGTCGGGTGTCATTATGGCGCTCGATAACGTCTTTGCTCTTTTCCTGCTTCCCATCTTCGGCGCCATTTCGGACAAGATCAATTCAAGGTACGGCCGCCGCACTCCCTTTATCTTCATCGGCACGGTCCTTGCCGCTGTCCTTCTTATGACGGTGTCGGTTCCCGACGCCATGCAGCGCAAGGCTCTTGAGGACATCAGCGGAACCGAGGGCGAGGCGTATGCCGAATCGCTTGGCAAGGTGTGGGACGAAAATCCCGCCATCGCCGATTTCACGAAGGAGGAGGAGACAGAGGATCTCTCCTTCCTTGACGCTGTCAAAAACCTCTTTAAGAAGGAGGAGGTCGTCCCGATCCAGGACCTGATCTCGCGTGAGGATTTCGTTTCGATCCCGATGCAGGTCGAGCAGGACGGGAAGCTGAAGACGAACAAGGAGTACACCGATATCGTCGTGCCCGCACGGCAGGCCGTCGCACGCGAGATCACCTCGGATTCCTCGGGGGCCCTCGTTCTTTTCATTGTCTTTTTGTTCCTTCTCCTGGTTTCCATGGGGATTTTCCGTTCTCCTGCGGTCGCCCTGATGCCCGACGTTACGGTCAAGCCCCTTCGCAGTAAGGCCAACGCCATCATCAACCTGATGGGTACGGCCGGCGGTATCATCGTTCTTGCCCTCGGTATCGTGTTCGGTACGGGTAAGCC
>JAZQVJ010000013.1:0-4067 GCA_045631785.1 Eubacteriales bacterium | reverse complement strand
GTCAATGAGGCTTCTCATTTGCCGATCCAGCTCTCGTCGGAGGGATTGTTACGGAAGGCGATGAGCCGCGCGATGTCACAGGGCTTAATGTAGCCCTCCTCGGCGGCGACCTCGGCAATGACGTCAAAGCATGTCAGCGACACGTTCTTGACGTTGGCCGCGGCCAAGCGCTCCAGCCCCATCTTCATCCCGTAGGTGAAGATCGACACGATGCCAAGCACCTCGGCACCCGCCTCGCGCAGGACGTTGACGACCTCAATGACAGAGCCGCCGGTCGAAATGAGGTCCTCAACGACAACGACCTTCTGGCCGGGCTCAAGCCGCCCCTCGATCTGGTTCTGGCGGCCGTGGTCCTCCGCACCCGAGCGGACGTAGCCCATCGGCAGGCCCATAAGATGCGCGGTGATGGCGGCGTGGGCGATGCCCGCCGTGGAGGTGCCCATCAGCACCTCGGCCTCGGGATACACCTCGCGGATGGTGGCGGCCAGCCCCTCCTCCACGTCGGTACGGACGGCGGGGGCGGTCAGCGTCAGACGGTTGTCACAGTAGACGGGGCTCTTGATGCCGCTGGCCCAGGTGAAGGGCTCCTCAGGGCGGAAGAACACCGCGCGGATAGACAGAAGGTCACGGGCGATCAGCTTCTGAAGGTTTTCCATTTTTGTAAATCTTCCTTTCCAAATTAGTCACAAAATTCGGCAACGCAGCGCTCGTAAGCGGCCACGGGGTCCTCGGCGGCCGTGATCGGACGGCCAACGACGATGTAGTCCGAGCCGATGCGCTTTGCTTCAAGAGGCGTCATGACACGCTTCTGGTCGCCCACGTCCCCGTCGGCAAAGCGGACGCCGGGCGTCACCGTGAGGAAGCTCTTGCCGCACCTCGCGTGGACGGCCTCGGCCTCACGCGGCGAGCAGACGACGCCGTCAAGACCGGCGGTGGCGGCCGTTGCGGCGTAGTGCATGACAACGTTCTCCATCTTCTCCTCAATGAGCAGGTCACGGCGCATTGTGTCCTCGTCGGTCGAGGTCAGCTGCGTGACGGCGATGAGCAGGGGGCGCGTGCCGTCCGCGCGTGTCAGTCCCTCGATGGCGGCCTCCATCATCGGGCGCGTGCCGCCCGCATGCAGGTTGGTCATATCGACGTCAAGGCGCGAAAGCACCGCCATCGCCTTCTTGACGGTGGTGGGGATGTCGTGGAGCTTAAGATCGAGGAAGATCTTGTGGCCGCGCTCCTTAATGGCGCGCACGATCGAGGGCCCCTCGGCGTAGTACAGCTCCATGCCGATCTTCACAAAGGGCTTTCTCCCCGTGAAGCGGTCAAGGAAGGCAAAGGTCTTTTCTGCGCTGTCAAAGTCGCAGGCAATGATAACGTCTTTTCCCATGGGTTTTCATCCTTTCTGCTGATAGGCGCAAGGTCCTGCGCCCTTAAATTAAATCGAGAGTCCCTCAAGCGATGTGATGCCGTATTTCCTCATCACAGCCGGCAGATCGCGGATGATATTCCGGCAGACAAAGGGGTCGACGAGGTTGGCGGCGCCGACCTCAACGGCCGTGGCCCCGGCCATCAGCATCTCAAGGACGTCCTCGGCGGTCGAAACACCGCCCATGCCGATCACGGGGATCCCGACGGCGTGTGCCACCTGGTAGACCATCCGCACGGCCACGGGGAAGATGGCAGGGCCGGAGAAGCCCCCCATCGTGTTGGCGATGACGGGGCGGCGACGGCGGAGGTCGATCCGCATACCGAGCATCGTGTTGATGAGCGAGATCCCGTCCGCCCCTGCCGCCTCGCACGCCTTGGCGATCGAAACGATGTCGGTCACGTTCGGGGAGAGCTTGATAAAGAGGGGCTTTTTCGTCACGGCGCGCACGGCCCTTGTGACCTCGGCCGCCGCCTCGGGCGACGTGCCAAAGCTCATACCGCCGCCGTGGACGTTCGGGCAGCTGACGTTGACCTCAAACCACCCGATCTCAGGGCAGACGTCAAGCCTCTCGACGGTCCTTTGGTATTCCTCGACCGAAAAGCCGGAAACGTTGGCCATCACGGGCTTATGGAAGACCTTGCGGAGCTTCGGCAGCTCCTCGGAGATAACACGCTCAACACCGGGGTTCTGGAGCCCCACCGCGTTGATCATACCGGCGGTGCATTCGGCAATGCGCGGCGTCGGATTGCCGAAGCGCGGCTCAAGCGTTGTCCCCTTGAAGGAGAAGGTGCCGAGAATATTGATGTCGTAAAGCTCCGAGAACTCATAGCCGAAGCCGAAGGTGCCGCTGGCGGGGATGATCGGGTTGTCGATCGGGATACCCGCGAGATTAACCCTTAAGCTTTCCATAGGATCTCCTCCTTTTCGAGGACGGGGCCCTCGCGGCAGATGCGCTTATACCCCGTCAAGGTCTTGCAGGAGCAGCCCATGCAAGCGCCGAAGCCGCAGCCCATGCGCTCCTCAAAGCTCAGCTGTCCGCTTGTCACGGTGGCACCGTGGACCGCCTTCAGCATCGGCTCGGGGCCGCAGGTATAGAAGTAGGTGTAGGGCGCCTCGTCAAGGGCGGCCGTCACAAATCCCTTGATGCCGTGCGAGCCGTCCGCCGTCGTGACCGTCACGCGGCAGCCGAGGGCGCGGAATTCATCCTCATAGAAGACCTCGGCCTTCGTGTTGAAGCCAAGGATCACGCGCACGCTCTTGCCCGCGGCGATCAGCTGCTTTGCCAGCATATAGAGGGGGGGGACGCCAACGCCGCCGCCGATGAGCAGGGGCGCGTCGCCCGCCGCATCGACATCGTAGCCGTTGCCAAGGCCCGTGAGAATGTCAAGCCGTTCGCCGACCGCCATCCCGGCCATTTGCTCGGTGCCGCTGCCCACCACCTTGTAGAGCAGGGTGAGGGTGCCGGCCTCGGCATCACAGACCGAGATCGGGCGGCGCAGGAATTTGCCGGAGAGGGCAATGTTCACGAACTGCCCGGGGCGCGTGATACAGGAGGTGTCCCCCCGGAGCACGAGGCGGTAGACGCTCTCGGTCAGGGGGGTGTTTTCGATAATGTCAAAAAAACTTTGCTTCATGGCCTTCTCTTACGCATCAATGGTCGAAATGCGGAGGGTGGTTTCGTCAAGCACGTCAAGGAGGACCTTCACGGTATCGAGCGAGGTGAAGATGTTCACGTTGTTCTCGGTGGCCAGCTTGCGGATCTCGTGGCCGTCGTGCGTGCCGGACGAGGAGCCGATCTCGGAGGTGTTGATAACGTAGGCGATATGCCCCTGGCGGATGGCCTCGGGGATCTCGTTTGAGCCGTTGCCGATCTTGCCGAGGATGTGCGTGCGGATGCCGTTCCGCTTCAAGAACATCGCCGTGCCCTCGGTCGCCTCGATGTTGAAGCCGAGGTCGTAGAAGCGGCGGATGAGAGGCAGCGCCTCCTCCTTATCCTTGTCGGCAATGGTAGCCAGGACGGTGCCGTAATTCTGCAGGCGCATGCCCGAGGCCTGGAGGGCCTTGTAGAGCGCGCGGTTCAGCTTATCGTCGTAGCCAATGGCCTCACCCGTTGACTTCATCTCGGGAGAGAGGTAGGCGTCAAGCCCGCGGATCTTGTTGAAGGAGAAGACCGGCACCTTGACGTACCAGCGCTTCTTCTCCGGGGGATAGATATCGAAGATGCCCTGCTCCTTCAGGGACTTGCCGAGGATGACCTCGGTCGCAATGTCGGCGAGCGAGTAGCCGGTCGCCTTGGAGAGGAAGGGGACGGTGCGCGAGGAGCGCGGGTTGACCTCGATGATGTAAACGCGGTCCTCCTTGTCCACGATGAACTGGATGTTGTAAAGACCGACGATGCCGATGCCAAGACCGAGCTTCTTCGCATACTGCAGGATAGTGCCCTTCACGCGATCCGAGATCGAGAAGGAGGGGTAGACGCTGATCGAGTCGCCCGAGTGGATGCCGGTGCGCTCGACAAGCTCCATAATGCCGGGGACAAAGACGTCACGGCCGTCGCAGATCGCATCGACCTCGACCTCCTTGCCGATGATGTACTTGTCAACGAGCACGGGCTTGTCCTCGTCGATCTCAACGGCGGTCTTGAGGT
>JAZQVJ010000012.1:0-3289 GCA_045631785.1 Eubacteriales bacterium | reverse complement strand
AGGAGAACAAAAATGAAGAACAAATATGTAAAGCTGTCATTGGCGCTCGCCGCCTGGCTCCTCGCGGAGTTTCTCATCTTCTACGTTACTCTGCCGCCCCTCAATTTTTACAGCAAGGATTTCTGGGGCTACCTTATCTTCTCGGTGGCGCTCCTTGCCGTTGCCCTCGGGCTTGCCCTCTTCCGTGACACCTTCTTTCAGATCAACCGCGATAAGAACGGGAAGACGGCGGTCAAGCTCCTTCTGCACAAAACGCTGGCAGGGAAGATCTTCATCGGCGTTCTCGGGGGGCTGGTGCTTCTCCTGATCCTCGGGGGGATCGTTTCCTCGACCGCCTTCAACGCCCGCCGCTATGCGAGCGTTATCGAGGTCAACGAGAGGGACTTCGCCACCGATATGCCGAAGACCAACGAGGTCACAAACATTGCCCTTCTCGATACCGACTCGGCGCGCATCCTCGGTACACGTAAGCTCGGTGAGCTGGCCGACGTGGTTTCACAGTTCATCGTCAGCGAAAATTACACGCAGATCAATTATCACAGCATCCCGAAGAAGGTCGCAAGCCTTGAGTACGACGGCTTTTTCAAGTGGCTGAATAATAAGGGCACCGGCATCCCCGGCTATATCATGGTGGATGCCGTCAACAACTACGCCGAGTACGTCAAGCTCCCCGAGGGCGAGGGCATCCGCTATACCGAGAGCGCCCTGTTCGGCCAGGATCTTGAGCGCGCCCTGCGCTTTGCCTACCCCACCAAGATCTTCGGCAATATCAGCTTCGAGGTCGATGAGGAGGGGCATCCCTACTACATCGTTCCCTGTATGAAGCCGCGCGTCGCTCTCTTCGGTGCTCTGGATGTCAGCGAGGTCGTGCTGTTCGATCCCGTGGACGGCTCGCATGAGCTTATTGCCCTTGGCGAGGTCCCGCGCTGGGTGGATATCGTGTATCACGGCGACCTCGTCTGCCAGAAGTACGATTGGCAGGGGACGCTGGCCGGCGGCTTCATCAATAGCCTGTTTGCCAAGCGCGGCTGCAAGCAGACGACCGACGACTTCGGCTATCTGATGCTCGATGACGACGTCTGGTACTTCACGGGTGTGACCTCGGTCAGCGAGGATGCCTCGAACATCGGCTTCATTCTTTCAAATGCGCGCACGGGGGAATACAAATACTATCCCGTCAACGGTGCCGAGGAGCATTCCGCAATGGCGGCCGCTGAGGGTGAGGTGCAGGAGAAGCGCTACGTCGCCTCCTTCCCCGCGCTTGTTAATATCGCCAACGAGCCGTCGTATATCATGGTGCTGAAGGACGCGGGCGGTCTTGTGAAGCTCTATGCCCTTGTCAATGTTGAGCAGTACAACATCGTTGCCACGGGTGAAACCCAGGCTGAGGCGATCGCCGCCTACACGCGCCTTCTGGCCCAGGCCGGCATCGATACGTCGGATGCCTCGAGCGCCGTTACCGAAACCGTGACGGTCGAGGAGGTGCGCTTCCTTTCGGCCGACGGCGGTGTTACCGTCTATCTGACGGGCACGCCCGAGGGCGGCAGCCGCACCCTCTATAAGATGTCCTTCCGTGAGGAGGCCGAGGAGCTGCTTCTTTTGCGTGCGGGGGATAGCATCACCCTCACCTCGCTCCCCACGGGCAAGGATGCCGTTCGCGAGATCTTTGAGTTTTCTGTAAACTGATAGAAAAACCGGCAGACACCGTCTGCCGGTTTTTTCTTTTCCTCTGCAATAAAAAGGGCCTGCTTTTGCAGGCCCTTTTTATTATTTTACAACGATGTTGACGATCTTGTTGGGGACGGCGATCTCCTTGACGATCGTCTTGCCCTCGATCGCCTCGGCGATCTTCGGCAGGGCCTTGGCTGCCGCGATGGCGGCCTCGCGCTCGCAGTTCATCGGGAGAAGCACAACGTCACGCAGCTTGCCGTTGACCTGAACGGCGACCTCGACCGTGGCATCCACGGTCTTAGCCTCGTCATAGCTCGGCCAGGGAGAGAGCGAAAGCAGGGTGGTGTTGCCAAGCCCCTCGTTCAGCTCCTCGGCAAGGTGAGGGGCCACGGGGCAGAGCAGACTTGCAAAGGTCAGGAGCTCGTCGCGCGTCAGCGTGCCGACGTCATAGATCTTGTTGAGCAGCTCCATCATCGCCGCGATCGCGGTGTTGAACTTCATCTCCTCAAAGTCGTAGGACACCTTCTTGATGGTCTTGTGGAAGGCCGACTCCAGCGCCGGTGTCACGCCCTCGCCCTTGGCCATCTCGCGGAGGTCGGCCACACGGTCGAGGAAGCGGCGGCAGCCGCGCACCGAATTCTCATTCCAGGGCGCTGCCGAGGCGTAGTCACCCATAAAGAGGACGTAGGTACGCAGAACGTCGGCGCCGTATTCATTCACGATGTCCAGGGGATCGACAACGTTGCCCTTCGACTTCGACATCTTGTCGCCGTCAGGCCCGAGGATCAGCCCCTGCGCCGTACGCTTGGCATAGGGCTCCTTGGTCGGGACGGCACCGATATCGTAAAGAAAACTATGCCAGAAGCGCGAATAGATCATATGGCGCGTCACATGCTCCATGCCGCCGTTGTACCAGTCAACGGGCAGCCAGTAGGCAAGCTTCTCGGGGTCGGCAAGCACGGTATCGTTCTTCGGATCAATGTAGCGGAGGAAGTACCACGAGGAGCCGGCCCACTGGGGCATCGTGTCGGTCTCGCGGCGGGCCTTGCCACCGCACCTCGGACAGCTGCACTGCACAAAGGCGTCGATCTTAGCAAGCGGAGATTCACCGCCCTCGCCGGGCTCGAAGTTCTCAACGGCGGGCAGGCGGAGGGGCAGCTCCTCGTAGGGAACGGGGACCATGCCGCAGGACGGGCAATGCACGATCGGGATGGGCTCGCCCCAGTAGCGCTGACGGTTGAAGGCCCAGTCCTTCATTTTATATTGGACGCCGCCCTCACCAACGCCCATCGCCTCCAGCTCCTCGATCATACGCGCGATCGAATCCTGCTTGTTGGTGTAGCCGTTAAGGAAGCCGGAGTTCACCATCTCGCCGTCACCGGCATAGGCGGCCTTCTCGATATCGCCGCCCTTGATGACCTCAATAATGTCAATGCCGAACTTCTTGGCAAAATCGTAGTCGCGCTCGTCATGCGCCGGCACGGCCATGATGGCACCCGTGCCGTAGCCCATCATAACGTAGTCGGCGATATAGACCGGGATGCTCTCGCCCGAGATGGGGTTCCTCGCGGTGAAGCCCTCAAGGCGCACGCCGGTCTTATCCTTGACGAGCTGGGTG
>JAZQVJ010000011.1:0-3566 GCA_045631785.1 Eubacteriales bacterium | reverse complement strand
GCCGCCTCACACAGCCACTGACCGTAGAGCTTGCCCCACATGGCCTTGGCCCAGCCGGTATCCGAGATCGTGAAGTGCAGGCCGTCGGGATTCACCTGATGCCAGTACTTCGCGGCGAGGAAGTGACCAAGCGGGTATTTGTAGTTGTGCGCCGCGATCTTCGGGTATCCCGAGGTGCCGGAGGTAAAGAACATCAGCATGGGATCGCTCCCCGCGGGCGCATCCTCCGAGCGCGCATAGTGACTGCTGAACAGCGAATATTCCTCATCAAAGCTATGCCACCCGTCACGGGTGCCGCCGACGAGGATCTTGTAAGTAAGGCCGGGGCACTCACGGGCGGCGCTGTCAACAGCATCCGCCACCTCACCGTCCGCCGTGCAAAGGATGCCCTTCACACAGCCGGCCTCAAAGCGATACTTGAAATCCTTTTCAAGGAGCTGGTTGGGGGCGGGGATGGCCACTGCCCCAAGCTTATGTAAGCCGAGGATGGCAAACCAGAACTGATAATGACGCTTCAAGACCAGCATCACGCGGTCGCCCCTCTTGATGCCGAGCGACTTGAAGTAGTTGGCGGCGCGCGCCGACTCCTTCTTCATATCGAGGAAGGTGAAGCGGCGCTCGGTGCCGTCCTCGCTGACGTGAAGCATCGCGAGCTTCTCGGGCTTGCGCCGGCCAAGGGCATCGACAACATCGAAGGCAAAGTTGAACCTTTCTTCGTTCCGGAAGGCGATCCCCGTAAGGATGCCGTTCTCCTCGGTCGGGATGATAAAGTCTTGATAGATACGGCGCTCGCTATCCTCCTCGCGGCGCTTGGTCGCCACCGAGAGGGCGGCCACCTGCTCGCCCTCTCGGGCAGCCTGGTTTCTGAGAACAATGGCATAGAAGGTACAGTCCTCCCCGCCGACGGCGATCATGCCGTGCGGTGTCCCCGAATCGTAATAAATGCAGTCGCCGGGGCCGAGTATCTCACTATGCTCACCGATCTGGATCTTCATCCGGCCGCGGATCACGATGTCGCACTCCTGCCCCTCGTGAGTCACAAGCTCGATCGGCTGACTGTCAGCCCCCTCACGGTAATTCAGCTCCATATACAGAGGGAGCGCAATGCGGTTACGGAAGTCGGCCGCGAGGTTGTAGCCCACCATGTCGAGGGCCTCCTCGAACCTCTGCCCCTCCCCCTTGCGTGTCAAGGCATAGGAGGAAAGCTTCGGGCTCTTACCCTCAAGGATATCCCCCATGTCCACGCCAAAGCTCAGGGCGCAATGGTACAGGAAGGCAATGCTCAGGTTACTGTTGCCCGCCTCGCACTGCTCATACTCCTGCACGGTGATGCCCGTGCGCGCCGCCATCTCCTCGACCGCAAGGCCGGTGATAAGGCGCAGCTCCTTAATACGGCCGGCGATCTGTTTGATCTTATCTTGCATTCCATTCACAATCGGTTCCACGTCGTACCTCTCTGCCGATTTACTGTTTTTTAAGCGCTACAAATAGGCCTATCTCAAAAAAGATATATTATAACACCTTATTATAACAAATTTCGGGGGCGTTTGTCAAAGCTTTTTTAAGTAAATTTGCCCTTTTCCGGTTTTTTCAGAATTTACAGCTTATTTCTTATGATCTTACCGCTGATGGTTTTCGGCAGCTCCTTGCGGAACTCGACGATCCGCGGATATTTGTAGGGCGCGGTGTGCTGCTTAACGTAATTCTGAATATCACGCTTCAGCTCCTCGGTCGGCTCGACACCGCCAACAAGCACGATGCAGGCCTTAACGACCTGGCCGCGCACCTCATCGGGGGCAGCGCACACGCCACACTCAAGGACGTAGGGCAGCTCCATGATCGTCGACTCGATCTCAAACGGCCCAATGCGGTAGCCCGAGGACTTGATCACGTCATCGGCACGCCCGACGTACCAGTAATAGCCGTCCTCATCTCGCCACGCAAGGTCGCCCGTGTGGTAAAGACCGTCGTGCCATGCCCCCTCGGTGGCCTCCTTGTTCAGGTAGTACCCAAGGAACACGCCGCAAACCGGCTTCGGATCGGTGTGGATCACGATCTCGCCGTTGACGCCGTCAGGGACCGGGTTGCCGTCCGCATCCACGAGGTCGATGCCGTATCCGGGGACGGGCTTGCCCATAGCCCCCGGCTTCAGCTGCGTTCCGCGCAGATTGGCGATGCCAAGAGTCATCTCGGTCTGACCGAAGCCCTCGGCAATACGCAGGCCGGTCGCCTTCTCAAACTGATAGAAGACCTCAGGGTTCAGGGCCTCGCCCGCCGTCGTTGCATGGCGGATCGAGGACAGGTCATACAGGCTGAGATCCTGCTTGATCAGCATGCGGTACATCGTGGGCGGAGCGCAGAAGGTCGTGATCTTGTACTTTGCAAACATCGGGAGGATCTTCTGCGAATCGAATTTATCAAAGTCGTAGGTGAATATTCCGCCCTCACAGAGCCACTGGCCGTAGAGCTTGCCCCAAAGCGCCTTGCCCCATCCCGTTTCGGAGATGGTAAAGTGCAGGCCGTCCTGCTCGCAGAGGTGCCAATACTTCGCGGTGACGTAATGGCCGAGCGCGTACTTATACGAGTGCATTGCCATCTTGGGATAGCCCGTCGTTCCCGAGGTAAAGAGCATGAGCATCGGATCGTTGCCGCAGGGGGCATCGTCCTCACGGACGTAGCGGCGGCTGAAAAGACCGTACTCCCGGTCATAGCTGTGCCAGCCCTCCCTGTCACCGCCCACGATGATCTTGATGAGCGAAAGACCGGTGGTCTTCTCCGCAAGCTCGACCTGATTGGCGGTATCGCCGTCAGCCGTGCAGAGGATGACACTGACGCCGGCCGCGCGGAAGCGATAGCTGAAGTCGTGCTCCACAAGCTGATTCGTTGCAGGGATGGCAATGGCGCCGAGCTTGTGGAGGCCGAGGATGGCAAACCAGAATTGATAATGCCGCTTCAAAACGATCATAACACGGTCGCCGCGCTTGATGCCGAGGGATTTGAAGTAATTCGCGCTCTGCGAGGAGGCATCCTTCATATCCTTGAAGGTAAATCTGCGCTCGGTCATATCGTTGGCGATGTGGAGCATCGCCAATTTCTCGGGATCCTTGCGTGCGATCTCGTCCACCGTGTCGAAGGCAAAGTTGTAGGTATCCTCATTCGTGTAGGTAACGTCCGTAAGGACACCGTTCTCGTCCTCCTCCGCCTTGATGAATTTCTCACAAAGCAGCGGCCGGTCGGCGGCCTTGCGCTCTCTCGTGCCGATATACATCGGCTGGTCGGTGCTGTCGCTCGCCATGACCATCGCGAGGAAAACACAGTCCGCCCCGTCGATCGCGATCATACCGTGCGGCGTCGAGGACTTGAAGAAGATGCTGTCCCCCTCACGGAGGACCTCCTCACGGTCGCCGATGCGGATACGCATCGAGCCCTTGACCACCATATCGAATTCCTGACCGGCGTGCGTCACGGTATGGATGGGCTGGCTCTGGAGCTCCTCGGAATACTCATACGTGACCCAATACGGGGTGGCCAGCTTCTGACGGAACAGAGGTGCCATATCCTGAATG
>JAZQVJ010000010.1:0-6087 GCA_045631785.1 Eubacteriales bacterium | reverse complement strand
CATAACGGCGCGACCTACCTCGGCTACGATAACGTGGCTGAAAGCCGTATCTATGCCATGCGCTACTACCAGAGAGATGGCGAAAACGGCACCGGCCTTACCGCCGATGAGTACGCCTTGAACCATGCGGCAGACCTTGCCAAGTTCTTCCGCCTGAATATCGCCGCTTACCGCATCCTCGATACCGACGGTCGCCTGGCAGTTGCCGAGGCCGTGGCGGGGCTTGATTTCACCGATGACCGTGACTCCGTCGTTGCCGCCTTTGAGGCCAAGGCGCTGGAGAAGGCCCTTGAGCAGTATAACGGCGACTATTCCAAAGATTACTACGGCGCGGCCCTGACCTATGGGCTGGATCTCTCGATCCTTGCGGCGCTGCCGGCCAACTGCCGCGAAAATACTTACGCTATGCTCGATCTCCTGGTCAAGGGGAACATTGATCCCGCCCTTGGCACCACGGCGCAGGAGGCTTATGCCGCTGCGTACGCGTTGGATGCTGACGTGTATGCTGCCGATAGCACCGGCACTGTGGCCGAGTATAATAAGCTCTATGTCCTTGACGGGCTTTACGATGCCTTCGATTACTACGTTCTGAACAAGTATTGGGCCGGCACGCCCGAGGCCGCGGCGGCCAAGCGCACGCCCACGGCGCCCGGTCTTGATCCGCAGTACGACGGCAATCGCATGAAGGTGAACAACGCCTTTGTCATCGCCCGTTATCAGAGCCATGACGGTCAGGGTGATAAGGTGTGGAGCGAAAGCACCGGTGCATGGGTGAACGCAACGTCGGCCGATGCCACCACCTATTCGACCGCGGCTGCTGCCGAGGCCGTGCTTGCTACCCTCAATCCCCAGGATACGGCCACCTATACCTACAAGGTCGTCCATTCTCCCACGGCATCCGGCCAGGGCTTCACCACAGCGTATCAGAACGCGGTCAATGCGTATAAAACGGCTGCTGATGAGGCTTGGATCTCGTATTCGTGGAACAAAAAGATCACGTCCAGCGGTGCGACCATGGCCGCCTTCGGTTCAGCGGTCTTTAACGACTGGGACGGCACCATGCAGCGCTTCCCCGTATACACGGTAGCAGCGAGTGACGGCGAGGTTGGCGGCTACCTGCAGATGGAAAAATACTTCTCGGTCACGCCGTATCTCACGCTCAGCGGTATTCCCGTTGGTGGGCATCTCACGGCGGAATACGTGATGACGAGTGGTGAGAACAGCGCAAACGCTGCGGTCCCCGGCTTCATCTCCTTCTCTGACGTCTATCTCAATAAGGAAAACGGCAAGATCACGGCCTTTGGCTCCTACCCGACCACTGCTCCCCGTTTGACGTACACGGAAGGAGCGACTCTCCCGAGCCATGACGCTCTCAACATCGGTTACACGCATGACCTCGTGAATACGTACGGCATCTACGTGGACCGCAGCGCCGGTACCACGGGCTCGATCTCAATCTCGGTCGGTCTTTGGGTCAATGGGGAAAAAATCGCGACCGCCACGGCTACCGATGGCAATGCGACAAACGGCGCGACCTACCTTGGCTACGACAACGTGGCCGACAGCCGCATCTACGCTATGCGCTACTACCGGAGAGGCGTGGATGGCATCGAGGGCACGGCCCTTACCGCCGACGAATACAAGCAGAACCACTTTGCCGACGTTGCTAAGTTCTTCCGCCTGAACCTTGACGGTATCGACACGACCGACGCCGCCACCATGGAGAAGCTCTACGATGCCGTTGCCGATATCTCTCTTGTTGCTTCCTCGCGCGGCGAGGCCCAGGCGGCGATCCTGAAGATCGTTGCCAAGGCGGTCAACGCCTACTACGATTCCTACGCCGATGTGTTCGGCAAATACCTCAGTGTCGCCAAGGCATATCGCCTTGATGTCGCTCCCTTCCTTGACCTGCCGAAGGGGCTTCTCTTCAAGACGCGCGCCCTTCTCGATACGGTTATCTCGACCGGCACGTACGAGGGCAACCTTGCTACGGCGTATGCCGAGGCCTACGAGCAGGACCTTGAGGCCTACCTTGACACCACGGCCAACGGTAGCACGATGTCTGTCGCGGATTACAATGCCCTCTACGTGCAGGACGGTCTTTACGCGGCCTTTGACTTCTATGTTTTGAACGAGTTCTGGGCTGGCACGCCCGAGGCCGCCGCGGCCCTTCGCTCGCCCACGGCACCCGGTATTGATCCGCAGTACGACGACAATCGCATGAAGGTGAACGACAAGTACGTTATCGTCCGCTATTCGGCCATTGACGGTAGCGGCGACAAGGTATGGAGCGCGACGAGCAACACGTGGGTGAGTGCCTCGGGTGATATCACCGTCTATACCGGCGCCACTGCGGCCGAGGCCAAGCAAGCCGCCGAAACCGCGCTGAATGCTCTTGAAAAGACAGCAGGCTTCGAATACAAGGTCATGCCTCAGCCCAATGCGGACGGTCAGGGCTATACCGGTGCGTATAAGGATGCCGTTGCCGATTACAACGCGAAGGCCCCTACCGCCATCAACTCCTATTGGTGGAAGAACGCTGCCACCGGCATTTCGCTGAACCTCAACGCGGTCGCATACGCTGGAGATGACCAGTACGGTCTGGCGCACTTCAATGACTGGGACGGCACCCTGCAACGCCTTGCCGCCTACATGGTGGAGGGCAAGAGTGGCGAGCGCGGCGGTTATCTGCAGATGGCCAACTCGCACTCGACTACTCCTTACATTACCTTTAGCAACATGCCTCACACGGGCTATCTCACGGGTGAGTTCGTGATGACGAGTGGTGCCGGCAACCCTACCGGCACGACAAATTCGTTCCTCATGTTCTCCGACTTCAGCTTCACCAAGACGGGTGATTCGCTGACGGCGCTCTATCCCTATGGCAGCATGACGTATTCCCCGGCCCCCGCTGTTTCTGTCAAGATTGGCACCGACAACAACGCGGCGAACACCTACGGCTTCCACGTCGACCGCCGTTCGGGTGAGCAATTGGTCCCCGTAGCATTCTGGATGAACGGCCAGGAGGTCTTGTCCACGACGGCTACCGATACCAAGCTCACCGGCAACGCCACCCTTCTCGGTTTCCAGGACTTCACCGAGCGCCGCGTATACGCCGTTCGTATTTATCAGCGCCTCAATGAAGGTGAAACGCTGGGCACGGCCCTTGCCGCCGACGAATACAAGCAGAACCACTTTGCCGACGTTGCTAAGTTCTTCCGCCTGAACCTTGACGGTATGGATACCGAGAACACCACGATGATGACGGCCCTTTACAACGCCGTGGCCGATATCTCGCTCACCACCTCGACTCGCCTCGATGCTTATAAGGCTGTGGCGTCCGTCCTTCTCCCCGAGCTTTGCAAGGCGAACGCCGAGAAGTATGAGGCGCTGGCAGAGAGCGATCCCAAGAATGCGACCTTCTACCGCTTGGCCGGCGATTATATGCTCTCGCTTGACGAGCTCACCGAGAAGGCCGCCCTCCGCGATATGAGCACCGTCTATGCACTGACCGAGAAGACCTTTGCCAAGTGCGCGACGATCGACGGGGTATACGCCGAGTTCGAACAGGCTATCGACGATGCCTACTACTACTGGTCCTACGGTAAGGATTCGTCCGCTACTGAGTGGAACGATGCCCTTGCAGCTCTCGTCACCTCGCAGCTTGATGCCGAGGCCCTGATGGCACTGCCTGTCGCTGACCGACTTTCGATCCTTGACAAGAACCCTGCCGATCAGGATGCCCTTGACGAATACGTTGCCGAGGCCATGGTGAAGTATCAGCGTGAAGAAAAGACCTACTCTGCCGAGGACTACAATGCCCTCTACGTGCAGGATGGCCTTTACGACGCCATTGACTTCTTTGTTCTGAACAAGTATTGGGCCGGCACTCCCGAGGCTGCCGCGGCCCTCCGTTCGCCCACGGCGCCCGGTCTTGATCCGCAGTGGAACGACGAGAACCCGCGCATGAAGGTGAACAACGAGTTCATTATCGTCCGCTACAATAGCGTTGACGGTAGCGGCGACAAGGTGTGGAGTGAAAGCACCAGTGCATGGGTGAGCGTAACGTCGGCCGATGCCACCACCTACGCGACCAAGGCCGAGGCCGAGGCCGTGCTTGCCGTCCTTAAGGAAGATACGGTTACCTATACCTACACGGTCATGGCCAACCCCATGGCGGAAGGTCAGGGCTATACCGATGCGTACAAGGCTGCCATTGCCGATTACAACGAGAATGCCCCTAAAGCCATCAACTCCTACTGGAGAAACAACAAGGCTTTGCTGACGTCCACTACTGTCAAATATTGGACTGACGATATCTATGGCGCTCCGGCGGCCTTTAACGACTGGGACGGTACCCTCCAGCGCCAAGCGGGCTATCTCGTTGAGGCTGAGGGTAGTGAGGTCGGCGGCTACCTGCAGATGGAGAAGAACTTCTCTGTCACGCCGTATTACGATTACGGTACCAGCATGCCCGTCGGTGGGCATCTCACGGCGGAATACGTGATGACGAGTGGTGAGAACAGTGCAAATGCCGCGGTTCCCGCCTTCCTCTCCTTCTCCGATGTCTACCTCAAGAAGGAAAACGGCAAGATCACGGCCTTCGGCTCCTACGGCTCGCGTCTGACGTACACGGAAGGAGCGACTCTCCCGAGCCATGACGCTCTTGACATCGGCTACACGCATGATCTTGTGAATACGTACGGTGTCTACGTGGACCGCAGCGCCGGTACCACGGGCTCGATCTCGATCTCGGTCGGCCTTTGGATCAACGGGGCAGAGATCGCGACCGCCGAGGCTACCGATGGCGGCGCCCATAACGGCGCGACCTACCTCGGCTACGATAACGTGGCTGAAAGCCGTATCTATGCCATGCGCTACTACCAGAGAGATGGCGAAAACGGCACCGGCCTTACCGCCGATGAGTACGCGCAGAACCACTTTGCCGATCTTGCCAAGTTCTTCCGTCTTGACATCACGCAGTACCTCCTGATGAAGGACGACATGACGACCACGGTTGACGGCGAGGAGATGACCTTGAAGGCCTATGTCCACAAGCAGATGGCCTCCTATCAGCTGACGGATGACCGTGCCGACGTTGCCGCGGCTCTTGCTGAGGCATATCTGCCCTACTATGAGTCCCTCACGGTCACCGAGGATCCGGAGCTCAATGCAAGGTTTGCTGAGTTTGCCGCCGCGCTCGACCTTGATCTTTCCCACTTCATGAAGGTGAAGGAGAAGGCCGCCCTCGTTGAGGAAGTCCTGGCTCTGGCTGACTTCAACTATGCCTACTCGGCCGACGTTGTTAACTGGCGCCTCGAGAACGAGATCCTTGACTTCTACCGTCTGAACTCGATGACCGGCTTCAGCATCCGTCTTGACAACCCGTCCGCAGTGAACAACTGGGCCGGTATCCGCGCCACCTTCCAGATCAACGAGTCGCTCTTTGAAGCATTCTTCGCTGCAGACGAGAGCCTCACCGAGATCACCTTCGGTACGAACGTTGTTTCGAAGAACACGGAGGCTGTGAATGCTCTCACCTTCAAGGCGATCAAGGATGGCGATGCGATCCGTTACACGGATGCCGCGGGCAATGAGGTCAAGACCACGATCGTCGACGGCATCGTTACCTACACCTGGACGATCTTCTATAACGATGGCCAGCTTACCTCCAACTATGTGGACGATGAAACAAGCAAGGACTACGGCCGTTATCTCGACCTTGAGTTCGCCTATGAGCGCTTCGTCACCATTGGCGAGGAGAGCTACACCATCATGGTGGAGAGCACGGTCTTTGGCGAGAGCGTTTCGGTGAAGGAAGTGTATCAGCACTTCGGCGTGAAGGACGAATACAAGGACGATGCCCTTGTACAGAAGGTCTTTGCCGCCATCAACGCGCAGTAATCTCTAAGCAAAAACAAACGGATAGAAAAAAGCCACCCTCGGGTGGCTTTTTTCGCGGGCGAAAATCGCGCCTCGCTTCGCCGTGGAGCACAACCATGCTCGCCGTACCCTTGTACGCCTTCGCAGTGCCCCCCGACAAACCGATGCATCGATTTTCCCTCCGCGATCCTCGCGGGCGAAAAC
>JAZQVJ010000009.1:0-2601 GCA_045631785.1 Eubacteriales bacterium | reverse complement strand
CCTGGGCGAAGCCAGGGCGGAGCCGATCCGGAGGATCCTGGGCGAAGCCAGGGCGGAGCCGATCCGGAGGATCCTGGGCGAAGCCGATCCGGAGGATCCTGGGCGAAGCCAGGGCGAAGCCGATCCGGAGGATCCTGGGCGAAGCCAGGGCGGAGCCGATCCGGAGGATCCTGGGCGAAGCCGCGCCCGGTATTAGTCCGCTGTTTCTGGCGCGTCGGCCGTGATTGCGTCGAGTGCCAAGCCGAGCGGCACAACCTCGTCTAGGATCTGCTCACAGAAGCCGTTGCAGGCCTCTATCTTTTCTTCCAGTCTGCCGATTGCGGCGATCAAATCGGCGATCGTCGGTTTTCTCTCTCTCTTCACGACCAGCAACAAGTCCTTTCAAGGTTTTTTACTTTATCCCGAGCAACCTCGCAGAACTCACGCAGGAGCACCCGCATGAACTCATACCGCGTCATGTAAGGGCAGATTACTGCCCGGATTGCTTCCACCTCTGCCGCCTCTTCATCGGTCAAAGAGGTTTGGAATTTGTTCCGCTTTGTTCCGTCATAACGTGCCTTGGGCGGCCATGATTTCCCCCGGATTACGATAGTTGCGGCGGCCTGTCTCGCGTACTCGCGCAGGATCTCGCTTTTCTTCTGGTCAATCGCTTGATTGGTAAAAATAGACATGCTTTTGCACTCCCTTGTGGATAACTTTGTGGATAACTACGGGTTATCGAACATCTGTTCTATCATCCCCGCTCCCATTATACAGCACAACTTAACTCCTGTCTAGATCAATCAAGCACCGCTTGTATTCCGTGCCCTCCGCGATAGCCGCCTAGAGCGGCCATCGCATCCGGGCGCGGCTAGCTACTATATATCGTGTCCCGACCAGACCAAAGCACTATATCTTGTGTTTCATTAACTTGACAGGAATACCCGAGCGAGCGCGGCAAGACCCTTGAAAAACAGGATCTTGACCATCAACTCGACGAGGTTTCCCCCTCGCTTCGACGGCCCCCGACCATCATCGACGCTTTGCGTCCTCACATCTCCGGTCGAGGTTCAGACCCCCGATCGTTTCCAATCGGCGCACCCGCCCCGAGAGCACTTGTATACCGCTGACTGTTCGCGGTTTTCGGTCGCCGCCCCTACTGGTTGTAGGGGACGGCTTCCGGGGGTTTCTCTTCATGCAGGGGTTCCCCAGTCCTCACCGTTCGGCACTCTGGCGGCCGCCAGAGCCGGGGGCACGGTAGCCACACCCCCCAATATGCACAGCAGAGGGGCAAGCCGCCGAGGCCTGTCCGATCCGCTCCTAGGCAAAATAAAACCGCCCGGGAGTGCAGTCCCGGACGGTGATTGGCTTTCGCCTATATAAACGGGTATAATCCCGCCTATACCGATCATGTCCGCGTCTGCACCCGCGTTTTGTCACCCTCAATATAGCACGTTCTGGATCAATTTGTCAAGAGGGCAATTTTTGCAAGCTGGCGGGGCCCTCACGGGGCCCACTCCACCAGCCGAACCAACACCCTCATACCACGGGCCTTTTCCTTGCGGGCGAGCCTCTGCGCGATCCGGCGAGCCTCTGCAGACACCCGATACCGCGCGACCAGAGCCCCAGACACAGGGCACAGCACCACCAACTCATACACCATGACCAACTCGCACACCTCCCCAAGCTCAACGGCGGGCCGCGCGGGCGGCACACGCCGCCGCCGCGCCCGCTTGCCCCCGTCCTCCGCGAGGGGCCCCGACAGTCAAGGGGCGCGACAGCGACCCGCCCCAGCCCTTGACGGGAGGGGGCCCGAGAGGAACGGCCCCCGCGCCCAGATCAGCGGCGAGAAACGGCCTTCAGGATCTTGCAGAGACAAAAAAACCGCCTTTCGGCGGCAAGCACCGGGGCGGGAGCCCCAGACGCGAGGGGGCGGCGGCGCGGAAAAGGAGCCGAAGCCCAGAGGGCAAGGCGACTAAGCCGCCCCGAGCGGGAGGAGCGAGGGCAAGCCCCGCAGGGGCGAAGCCCGCAGGGCGGGGGAGGGGGCACCGCGCAGAGGCAAGCCGCCGAGCGGGCCGAAGCGCAGGCCAGAGCCCGCCGCCGACCGCAGAGCGACCGAACAGGGAGCGCGGAGGGAGCAAGGGCGAGGGCGAGCGCAGGCGGAAAGCGCAGGCGAGCGCAGACGGACCGAGCCGCCGCGCCCACGCGGCGAAGCGAGGCAAGCGGGGGAGGGCCCCGCCCGAGCGACGGGCGGCCGCAGGCGGCGACAGCCCGAGGCAGGGAGCCGAGGCGGATGCCGCAGGCGACCGACCCCGTAGGGGGGCCGAAGCCCGAAGCGCGGAACGGGCGGCCGAGGGGCAACAGGCCCGAGGCAGGCCCGCGACGAGCGCAGGGGCCGACGAGCGGCCGCATACCGCAGAAGCCCCGAAGCGGTTTGCGCGAGGGGCAGGCGGCGGGGGGCCCCCGAGCCGATCAAGGCGAGCGGGGACGGGGCCCCGGCCGCCAATATGCCGACGCAGAGCCGCACCATCAGCAGAGCCGACGAGGCCGATCCGGAGGATCCTGGGCGAAGCCAGGGCGGAGCCGATCCGGAGGATCCTGGGCGAAGCCAGGGCGGAGCCG
>JAZQVJ010000008.1:0-1801 GCA_045631785.1 Eubacteriales bacterium | reverse complement strand
GACTTCTACGGCTTTGTGGTTCCCTTTGTCAACGAGCTGACCGAAATGGCGGCGGAGGCAAAGATGCCTGTCCGCATCCGCATGTGCGACACGATGGGCTACGGCGTTCCCTATCCGGGTGTTGCGATGCCCCGCAGCGTGCCCGGTATCATCTACGGCCTGAATCACTATGCCGACGTTCCCTCCGAGTACCTTGAGTGGCACGGGCACAACGACTTCTATCTCGGCGTCGCCAATGCGGTATCGGCCTGGCTTTACGGTGCTTCGGGTGTTAACTGCTCGATCCTTGGCATCGGCGAGAGGACGGGTAACGTGCCCCTCGAGGCCATGGTTATCCAGTATGCCTCGCTCCGCGGCACGACCGACGGGATGGATACCAAGGTCATCACCGAGATCGTGGAATACTACAAGCACGAGCTGAAGTACGAGATCCCGCCGATGACGCCCTTTGCGGGCGAGGCCTTCAACCTCACCCGCGCCGGTATCCATGCCGACGGTCTTATCAAGGATCCCGAGATCTATAACGTTTTTGATACCGAGGCGATCCTCGGCCGTCCGCCGCTGGTCTCTGTCAGCAATACCTCCGGTCTTGCGGGGATTGCGTACTGGATGAACATGAACTACGTCCTCTCGGACGCCGAAAAGATCACAAAGCAGGATCCTGTCGTTGTTGCCCTCAAGGAGAAGATCGATGCTCTCTATGAGGACGGCCGCACGACCGTCATGGGCGATAAGGAGCTGGAGGAGCTCGTTGAGTCGATCGCTCCCGGGCGCTTTGTGCCGAGGATCTGAGATGTCAGCCTTAGAAAATGCGGTGTATACTGCCGTTGAGGAACGGATCCTCACCGGAGTCTTCCGCCCCGGCGAGCCCTTGACCGAGGCGCGGATCACCGAGGTCACGGGCGCCTCCCGTACCCCGGTGCGAGATGCGCTCCACCGCCTTGAGCGAGATGGGCTTGTTCGCATTGAACCGAACCGTGGGGCAGTCGTCCTTGGCATCACCAAGGAGGATCTTGCCGATATCTATGCCATCCGTCGGCGCATTGAGGGACTCGCTTCCCGTCGCGCTGCCGAGAATATCAAGGATGATGAAAAGAAAACTTTACTTGAGATCGTTGAGATGCAGGAGTTCTTCATCACCCGCGGCACCGACCGCTTGAAGGAGCTGGACGGGGCCTTCCACGACCGTGTGTACGCGCTTTGCGATAGCCGCATCGTTACCTCGACGCTCTCGCGCCTTCATCGCCAGACCGGGATCTATCGCAAGCGATCCATGTACGCCGATGGGCGTGCCGAGGCAATGGTTGCCGAGCATCGCGCCATTTGTGAGGCCATCGTCCGTGGCGACGGCGACGCCGCCGACCGTCTGACGGTCGAGCATATTGACAATGCCTATCTGAATCTTCTTAAGCTTTTGGAGGAATGAACTATGGGACTTACCCTGACTGAAAAGATCATCCGTGACCATCTGGTCGAGGGGCGGATGGAAAAGGGGAGCGAGATCGCTCTCCGCATCGACCAGACTCTGACACAGGATGCTACCGGCACGATGGCCTATCTCCAGTTCGAGGCGATGGGCATTCCCCGTGTGAAGACCGAGCTTTCGGTCGCCTATGTCGATCATAATACTCTGCAGGCCGGCTTTGAGAATGCCGACGACCATCGGTATCTGCAGACCGTGGCGGCACGCCACGGCGTGCGCTTCTCGCGCCCCGGCAACGGCATCTGCCATCAGGTGCATCTTGAACGCTTCGGCGTGCCCGGTAAGACCCTGATCGGCTCGGACAGCCACACCCCGACG
>JAZQVJ010000007.1:0-2068 GCA_045631785.1 Eubacteriales bacterium | reverse complement strand
CTCATCCTTGCAAGGGGTGCGGCAGGGTATTTTTTACCGCCAAGGGGCGATCGCCTTGGTAATTCGCTCGGTAAGCGCGGGCTCGGGCGGTGCCAGCGGCAGGCGCACCTCATCACGGCAAAGACCGAAGGACGCCATGGCGGCCTTAACGGGGGAGGGATTGGTGTCGGCAAAGAGAAGCCGCACAAGGGGCAAAAGACGTGCGCTGAGGGCAGCCGCCTCGGCGTTCCTGCCCTCCCGGAAAAGACGGTAAAGCGAAACGCTCGCCTCGGGGAGAAGATTCGATAGCACCGAGACGATACCGATCCCTCCGACCGAGAGCGTCGGGAGAAATTCGCCGTCGTTGCCGCCGTATACGGCGCACCTCTCCCCAAGGGTGGCAACGACGTCGGCAGCCCGGTCGATATCTCCGCTGGCCTCCTTGATGGCGACGATGTTCTCGTGGTCGGCAAGGCGGGAAATGGTGGGAAGTGTGAGATCTACCCCTGTCCTCGACGGTACATTGTAAAGTATGATTGGCAAATCCACTGCATCGGCAATCGTTAAATAGTGGCGGATGAGGCCCTCACGCGTTCCCTTGTTGTAGTAGGGGGTAACGATGAGCAGGGCCGAGGCACCGTGTGCCTCCGCATATTTGGCAGTGGCAACGGCAAGGCGTGTGTCGGGGGAGCCCGTGCCGGCGATGACGGGCACGCGCCCGTCGGCCACCTCGCAGGCGGCAGAGAGGAGGGCGGCCTTTTCGCTGCTGCGGAGCGTGGCCGCCTCCCCGGTGGTACCGCACACCACAAGGGCGGAAACACCGCCCTCGATCTGGCGCTCGCAAAGGCGGCGGAAGCAATCAAGGTCGACACGTCCGTCCGCAAAGGGGGTAATGAGCGCCGTTCCTACACCGAAGAAGGGGGGCGCTTTTCTTTTTTTCGCTGTCATAGAAAACCTCAGGCTTTGAATTTTGGGGCTTGCATTCCCCGTGGAAATATACTATAATACCACTGTCAGTATATGTCAGAGGAAGTTGCTATGGAACAGGAAAAGGTCATTGTCAACGAGCGAATTGCCACGACGCTCACAACCAAGGATTTTTATTACGATCTGCCCGAGGAGCTGATCGCGCAGACACCGGCCGAGCGCCGCGATGCCTCGCGCCTTCTCGTGCTCGACCGCAAGACGGGGGAGATGTCCCACCGCCATTTTTACGACATCCTCGATTACATCCGAAAGGAGGATATCCTCGTCGTCAATTCCTCGCGCGTGATCCCCGCCCGCCTTCTCGGCGAGAACGGCAAGGGCGCGCCGATGGAGCTGCTCCTGCTCCGCATGCGTGAGGGGGGCCTCTTTGAAACGCTCGTGCGCCCCGGCAAGCGCGCCAAGGTCGGCGCCTCCTTCCTCTTTGGCGGCATCCTGCGCGCCGAGGTCGTTGAGGTCCTGCCCGATGGGAATCGCCTCGTTGCCTTCACCTACCCCGACACCTATCGGAGCATCTATGAGGTGCTGGATGCTGTCGGGCAGATGCCCCTGCCCCCGTACATCACGAAAAAGCTGGAGGACAAAAGCCGCTATCAGACGGTATATGCAAAGACCGAGGGGAGCGCCGCCGCCCCCACGGCCGGCCTGCATTTCACCGAGCAGCTCCTGGAAAGGCTGCGCGAAAAGGGGACCGGCTACGCCGAGGTCACCCTCCACGTGGGGCTTGGCACCTTCCGCCCGGTGAAGGTCGATGCCATCACCGATCACCTGATGCATGCCGAGCAGTTTATGATCGACGGGGCCACCGCCGCCGAGATCAACCGCCGCCGCGCCGCCGGCGGGCGTGTCATAGCCGTCGGCACAACGGCCTGCCGCGTGCTTGAAAGCGTGACCGATGAGGACGGCATCGTCCACCCGATGAGTGGTGAAACCGGCATCTTCATCTATCCCGGCTACCGCTTCCGCGCGGTGGATGCCCTCATCACCAATTTCCACCTCCCGGAAAGCACCCTGATCATGTTAGTCTCGGCCCTCGCCGGGCGCGATAAGATCATGGACGCGTATGCGACTGCTGTGAAAGAAAGGTACCGCTTTTTCTCCTTCG
>JAZQVJ010000006.1:0-3823 GCA_045631785.1 Eubacteriales bacterium | reverse complement strand
ATGAAACCAATGCCGCTTCCGAGACCGGCCCCGGCCCCGCCCCCGCCGTTAATGGCGCCCGCCGAGGCCACACCGTCAATACCAAGCGCCAGCCCGCTGATGACCACAACCCCCGCCCTCGCAAGATCCCTTGAGATCTCGAACGCCATCCGCTTGCCGTAATCACTCATCTTGCGCGTGCCGACAACAGCGACCGAAAGGCGGCCGTTCATCTGCGGGAGCCTTCCCTTGCAGTAAAGCAATACGGGAGGCGATGCGATCGTGCGAAGAGCCGCGGGATACCGCGGATCGTCGTACGCGATCGGCAAAACACCGGTCATATTGCAGAAGCCCAAGATCCTCTCTGCCTCCGTGGCATCCTTATTGAGCAAGCGCTTAAGATCTCTTTGGTATTTACCAAGCGCCTCGCAAAGAGCCGCCTCGTCCGCCTCATAGATGTCGTATGGCGTATCAAAGGCGCGCAACAGAAGATCAAAGGTTCCGGAGCCCGGCGTACAGCACTGACTTAGCCATATCCAGAAAAGCACACCCTTCATTCAAGGTTACCTCACTTTGGATTGTTCCCACAAAAAGATCGTGGCCGCCATCGCCGCATTCAGCGACTCGGCCGCATTCTCGATCGGAAGATAGACGCTGCCCGTGCAAGAAGCAGACAGCGTGGGAGGGATCCCGTGTCCCTCGTTCCCGATCACGAAAATGTCCTCTCTCTTTACCCCAATGTGGGAGATCGGAGAGGCATGCTCACGCAGCTCCGCGGCAAAGACACGGCGACCGGAGTCCTTGAGTGCCTTGATCGCATCGGCGGAGTCGGCAACCCTCAGGGTGGGAACGCGGAAGACTGCCCCCATCGCCGCACGCACGGTGCGCGGATTGTAGACGTCGGCACAGTCCTCGCTGAGGATCACCGTCTCGGCTCCGAAGGCACCCGCACCGCGAAGCACGGTGCCGAGATTTCCCGGATCCCGGATCGAAACGAGAAAGAGGGCGCGCCCGATCTTCTCAAAATTGTCTACATCTATTTTAATACATCTTTCCGAAATGTCAAGATATTTTACCACAAGAATTATCCCCTCCGGGGCTTTTTCCGTGGTAATTTTGTCAAAGCAGCCCTCGCCAAGGACGAGAAGCTCCGTCTCGCTGTAAATGGGATCGGCAAAGGACTCCATCACGCTCTCGAGATTTTCTCTTGCGTATTTTTCGGACAAAAGGACATAGCGGACGGGGGCGCGTGCGGCGATCGCCTCCTCGCAAAGCTTGCGTCCCTCCGCTAAGAAAAGGCGATGCGCTTCCCTGTATTTTTTCTCGGACAGCGATGCCGCAAGCATCACCACGGGGTTTTTTCTCCCCGTGATCGTTTCTTTCGTGAACCTCATTTTTCACCTCAAGAATAAAACAAATCCCCGACTCCGCGTAAGAGCGCGTGAGTCGGGGTATGAATGCTTAAAGGGCGGCCTTGGCGCGCTCGACGATCGCTGCGAAAGCAGCCTTGTCGGCAACGGCGATCTCGGCCAGCATCTTGCGGTTGAGGTCGATCGAAGCGAGCTTCAGACCGTGCATCAGCTGCGAGTAGGTGATGCCGCAGGCTCTCGCCTCGGCAGAAATGCGGGCGATCCAGAGAGAACGGAAGTCTCTCTTCTTCATCTTGCGGCCGGCGAAGGCATAATTACCGCTTTTGAGAACGGCCTGCTTCGCCATCTTAAAGTGCTTGCTCTTTGCACCCCAGTATCCTTTAGCGGCTTTGAGAACGCTCTTTCTTCTCTTGCGCGTCATCATTGCGCCTTTAACTCTTGCCATGTTGTTTCTTCCTCCAATTCTTAAATTCCGTCGAGATCACTTCTGGATCATGCTTTTAATGTTGGGCGTCATCGACTTGCTGAGCACAAAGCCCTTGCGGAGCGTTCTCTTACGCTTCGCGGTCTTGATCCCCAGATTATGACGGTGCTGAGAATGCTGTACTTTGATCTTGCCGCCGGCCGTTACGCGGAATCTCTTGGCGGAGGCCTTGTGAGTCTTCATCTTTGCCATGTTTTTTCTCCTTTGACTTTACTATCGGCGTCACCGAAAATATACAAATTCAAAATTGAATCTATAACGAAGTTATTTGCCCGATTTCATCGGGGAGAGGATAACGGAAAGGAATCTACCCTCCTGGATCGGGGCCTTGTCGGCCGCCCCCGCATCGGCGCATGCCTCTATAAAGCGATCGATCACGGCACGTCCCATGTCGAGGTGTGTCATCTCGCGGCCCTTGAAGCGGATGACCGCCTTTACCTTATCGCCACCCTGCAGGAACTTGCGCGCCTGATTGACACGCGTATCAAAATCGTGGGTATCGATGCGGCAGGAGAGCTGAACCTCCTTGAGCTTCACGATCTGCTGATTCCGTCTCGCTTCTTTCTCCTTCTTGTCGCGCTCAAAGCGGTACTTACCGTAATCCATCACGCGGCAAACGGGGGGTTCGGCGTTAGGTGCCATCAGAACGAGGTCAAGACCTCGCCCGTAGGCATATTCAAGCGCCGACATCGAGGACATGATGCCATGCTGCTCGCCATCGGAGCCGACAAGGCGAACCTCCTTGAAACGGATGCTTTCGTTGATCTGCAAATCCTTGGTGCTAATGGTACGTTACCTCCAATAAAAACAAAAAATGCATACGAATCTCCGCATGCACAAAAACGCCTGTGAAAGCGCTGATGTATTGACCTTACGCACTCCTGTGGCAAGGTGAGAACGGAAATTCTGCTTACTACGGTGGGATCATAGCCCACTACGAGAAGCATTATACCACCGAGAGCGCCGCTTGTCAATACCTTTTTTGAAATTCCTCGGTTTTTTCTTTTTGCTGTGCCGATGCCGGCTTTTTTTATTTATTTTTGAAAAAAGGTGGATTTTTTCTTCTCTTTGTGTTATAATGCAATGTATACTGCCTACGTATACCCAAAATATTCCAACTACGCGATGTATCCGCGTCTTAGTATAGCAAAGGAAGCCTTATGAACAAGTTTATCGAAAAAGCGGAGATCATGGATCTCCCTCTGATCCCCCTTCGCGGCACCGTGGCCTTCCCCTCGGTTCAGATGAATCTCACGATCTCCCGTGGCATCTCGCTGAAGGCCTTTGGCGAGGCCGCCTCAAAGGAGTCGTATATTCTTCTCTGCGCCCAGCGCGATGCCGGCGTTGAGGAGCCCACAGCCAAGGATCTTTTCCGTGTCGGCACCGTTTGCGCCATCAAGCACGTCTCCAAAACTCCGGACGGGAATCTCAGCGCCGTCTTTGAGGGCATCTGCCGCGCCAAGATCACCGAGATCACATCCGATGACGGCTTTTTCCGCGCCTCTGTCATCTGCAAAAAGATCACCCTCGGCAATGTCACCACCATGCGCGCTGAGGCTATGATGCAGGAGATGACAAACAGCCTTGCGGCCATTCAGCCCGTGCATCCCACCCTGAATGACGAGCTTCGTGCCGCCGCCACTGCTATCAAAAATCCCGCGATGCTCTCTGATTTTGTGGCCTCCTCGGTCCTCCTCAATTATAAAAACAAGCAGACCGTCCTCGAGTGCATCAATCCCCTGGTGCGGATGGAGCGTCTCCTCGTGCTTCTCGAGGAGGAAAAGGACATCCTCGTCTGCGAGGCCGAGATCCACAATACCGTCCGCGAGAAGGTGGATGAGCATCACAAGGAGTTCTTCCTGCGTGAGCAGATGCGCGCCATCCAGCAGGAACTGGGGGAGGGAGAGGGCTCTGACGAGATTGAGGAGTACCGCAAGAAAATCGAGGCTGCCGAGCTGCCCGAACATGTCAGCGAGAAATTGAAGAAGGA
>JAZQVJ010000005.1:0-2492 GCA_045631785.1 Eubacteriales bacterium | reverse complement strand
GCAGGGGAGTGCAATCGGCGAACTTATCCACGTTCCGCCCACTGCGGAAGCCGAAGCTCTCAAATACCGAGAAGGGGGCATCCACCGTCAGGCAGTTGACGTTCATTTTACCTGCGCCCTTAATGACGTGGTGGGAATAATTCTGCTTGTTGATGGTCACGGCAATGCGGTTCGGCGTGCTCGTGACCTGCGTAACGGTGTTGACGATGAGGCCGTTGTCGCGCTTGCCGTCGTTCGACGTTACGACGTAAAGACCGTACCCAATGCGGAAAAGGGCCGTGAGGTCGTTCTTGTTGGCCGTGTCGCTCTTGAGGGCGAGATATTCCTTGGAAAGCTCGTCGCCGAGCGCGCGGAGTGCCGTTGCACTCTCATCGTTAAGGGCAGAGAGGATGCGGACGGTGGTATCGGCAAAGCTGATATTCTTGCTCCCCTCCAGCATGCCGCGCATCACCTTGGCGGCCAGCGGCGCCCAGCTCCCGTTCTCAATAAAGGCGACCGTGCGATTGGAGTAGCCGCGCTCGGTCAGATGCTCGATAAAGGTACGCATGAACGGGAAAATGCCGGCGTTGTAGGTGGTGGTGGCCAAAACCAGCTTCGAATAGCGGAAGGCGTCCTCGACCGCCTCGGCCATGTCACAACGGGCAAGATCGTTGACGACCACCTTCGGGCAACCGTTGGCCTTCAGGATCTCGGCCAGCTGAAGCACTGCGCGCCGCGTGTTGCCGTAGACCGAGGTGTAGGCAATGACAACGCCCTCCTCCTCGGGCTGATAGCTCGACCAGGTGTCGTAAAGGTTCAGGTAATAGCCGAGGTTTTCCGTGAGAACGGGGCCGTGCAGAGGGCAGATCTTCTCGATCTCAAGTCCCGCGGCCTTCTTTAAGAGCGCCTGCACCTGGGCGCCGTACTTGCCGACGATCCCAATGTAGTAGCGGCGCGCTTCACACGCCCAGTCCTCCTCCACGTCAAGCGCACCGAACTTGCCAAAGCCGTCGGCAGAGAAAAGCACCTTGTCAAGGGCATCGTAGGTCACGATGACCTCAGGCCAATGCACCATGGGGGCGGCAACAAAGGCAAGCGTATGCTTGCCGAGCGAGAGGGTGTCCCCCTCGCCCACAACGAGGCGGCGCCCGTCAAAATCGTCACCGTAGAAGTTCTTCATCATCGCAAAGGCCTTGGCCGAGGAAACCACAGTCGCCTCGGGGTAAGCGGCGGTGAAGCTTGTGATATTGGCTGAGTGATCGGGCTCCATATGCTGGATGATGAGGTAGTCGGGCTTGCGATTGCCAAGCACTCCCTGCAGATTGTCGAGCCACTCATGCGTGAAGGCGGCATCCACCGTATCCATCACAGCGATCTTGTCGTCAAGGATCACGTAGGAGTTGTAGGCCATACCGTTCGGCACAACGTACTGCCCCTCGAAAAGGTCGATCTTGTGATCGTTGACACCGATATAACGGATGTCGTTCGTAATGTTCATATATACCTCTCAAAAAATAGTATCCGGGGAAGGGGAGTGTGGATCAGAAGCACTTGCCGGTTTTGCAATCCTCGGCAGATCCCGAGCGATAGCAGACCTCGTTTCGGCACTGCCCCTCCTCAAAGAGGGAGTATAGGTTCGAGATCGTGGTTTCGGCAATGCTCTCAAGCGCCTCCTCGGTCAGGAAGGCCTGGTGCGAGCTGACGATGACGTTCGGCATCGAGATCAGGCGCGCCAAGGTGTCATCCTCAATGATATGCCCGGAGAAGTCCTCAAAGAAGATGTCCGACTCCTCCTCGTACACGTCAAGGCAGGCAGCGCCGACACGGCGCGCCTTGATGGCGGCAAGCAGAGCCTCGGCATCCACGAGCGCCCCGCGTGAGGTGTTCAGGAGCACCACGCCCCGGCGGCATTTTTCAAGCGCCTTTTCGTCAATGATGTGATAGGTGTCCTCGGTCAAGGGGCAGTGGAGCGAGATGATATCGCTCTTCGCCAGCAGCTCATCGAGCGACACGTAGCGGATGGTATCACCGTTATCAAGCCCCTCGGCGGGGAATTTGTCATACGCCAGCACACGCATCCCAAAGCCGCGGCAAATGTCGATAAACACGCGGCCGATCCGCCCCGTGCCGATCACCCCCACGGTCTTGCCGTGCAGGTCAAAGCCCGTCATTCCCGAGAGGCTGAAGTTGAAGTCACGTGTGCGGATGTATGCCTTATGGATGCGCCGGATCGAGGTGAGGAGGAGAGCCATCGTATGCTCGGCCACTGCGTACGGCGAGTACGCCGGCACACGCAGGACGTGTATCCGCCCAAAGGCGTGCTTCATATCCACGTTGTTGAAGCCGGCGCACCGCAAAAGCACCGCGCGCACCCCAAGATCGGAAAGGCGGTCGATCACGGCGGCGTCCACCGTATCGTTGACAAAAACACAAACGGCGTCGTACCCCGCAGCAAGCTCGGCGGTATCGGCGTTCAGCTTGGTTTCAAAATACTTGATGCGGGCTCCCTTTTC
>JAZQVJ010000004.1:0-6462 GCA_045631785.1 Eubacteriales bacterium | reverse complement strand
GGATGGGGGGCATCGCGGCCGCCATCCTCAAATACGCCGAGATCGCACTCTCGCTTGACTTCAGAAGGAGCCGTGGGAGCAGTCGCGGGGCGATCGACTATATCGCCCCGACGCTCGGTCGGTGGGCAGCCGTCCTCTTTGCTCTCCTTTCCTTAGCGCTCTCGCTCTCGATGGGGAGCCTTTTGCAGGCCGAGGTGATCGCTGAGGCCGCCCACGATGCCTTCGGGCTTACACCGTCCGCCGTCGGGATCTTTCTTGTTGCGATCACGCTCGTTCTCTTCCTCGGTGGGCGACGGCGCGTCGAGGGGCTGACGGCAACCCTGATCCCCCTATTGACCGTGCTTTACGTGGGGACGGCGATCGTGCTTATATTTGTAAACATAACTTCACTACCTTCGGTATTTTCGCGCATACTCTCAGGGGCATTCTCCCTGCGGAGTGCAGGCGCAGGGCTTGGTGGCCTCGGTCTTGCGAGGGCCATGCGAGCCGGGATCTCCAAGGGGCTTTTCTCGAACGAGGCCGGCGCCGGCACCGCCCCCTTTGCCCACGGTGCGGCCGATACTGCCGTCCCCGCCCACCAAGGGGTGTACGGACTCATTGAGGTCTTTCTCGATACCATACTGATGTGTACGCTGACGGCATTCGCCATTCTCTCGGTCTTTGACCCGTTGCCGAGCCTTTCGGCCACCGCCCTCGTCAGTGCCGCCTTTTCCTCTCTCCTTGGGCGGGCGGCCGCGCCCTTTGTATCGCTTTCGATCCTATTTTTTGCTTACGCGACCGTGGCCTGCTGGGTGAGCTACGGGCAGAGCGCCCTTGCCTATTTCACCCCCTCAAGAGGTGCCTCTGTTCTATATGGGATCCTCTTTTGCCTGGCACTTTTCCTGGGTGTCTTTCTGCCCGTGGAGGGGGCCTTCACGCTTTGCGACGTTATCCTTGCCGCCATGACGCTCCTGAACGTGGCGGCACTCCTTGGGAACACCGGGCGCTTGCGGCGGCTGACCGCCGAGGGAGGACTGCTGCCGCAATAGAAAAAGAGCCGACCGAGGTCGGCTCTTTTTCAAAGAAGGCGGATATGCGACAAAAGCTCGCCGCCCGAGGCCACAAGGCGCGCCGTCTTATCCTCGAACTCGCGCTCGGAGATAGACGCGGTAAGAAAGGCGATGCCCTCGGCAGTGGCGATCGGCTCCACATCACCGAAGATCACGGCGGCGGCGTTCTCGGGAATACCGTCAAACGCCACGTAGCGACGGCACGCGAAGTGGGCGAAGTCAGTCACGGCGCTCGCCTCGGCGAGCTTCCATGTGCGGTTCACACGCGCACCGCCCATGGCAAGATGGATGACATCCCCGACCATCGCGGAGGCGGTGGGGGCGGCGCCTGCGCCGCGACCGACAAAGAGGACGTCATCCACAAAATCGCCGTGGACAAGCACCCCGTTAAAGACGCCGGAGATGGGATAGAGAGGCGAGGTGCCGGGCACCCAGAAGGGCGCGACCATCAAGAAGAGGTTGCCCTCCTCGCTGCGGATCATACGCCCAAGGAGCTTGATCGAACAGCCAAGGCTCTCGGCGGCACGGACATCGGCCTCGCGAATCGCGGTGATGCCCTCGGTATGGACCGCATCGGTAGGGACGAGAACGCCGGTAGCCACCGCCGTCAGAATGGCGATCTTACGGCAGGCATCCAGCCCCTCAACGTCAGCGGCGGGATTGGCCTCGGCATAGCCCCTCGCCTGTGCCTCGGCAAGAGCCTCGGCAAAGGACCTACCCTTCGTGAACATCTCGGTGAGGATAAAGTTGGTGGTACCGTTCAGGATCCCGGCAATGCTGTCGATCTCATTACCCGCAAGATCCTCGGCGATCGGATGGAGGACGGGGATACCGCCGCCAACGCTGGCCTCGAAGAGGTACTGCACGCCGTGCTCGCACGCCGCCGCAAGAAGGCTCGGCCCGAAATTAGCGACGACCTCCTTGTTGGAGGTGACTACGTGCTTCCCCGCCTCAAGGGCGCGGAGCGAAAACTCATAGGCCGGATGGCTGCCGCCCATTGCCTCGATGACAAGCCCGACCTCGGGATCGGCCACGATGGTATCGAAATCACGGACGATCTTGTCGGCATACGGACAATCGGGAAGCTCACGACGCTCGAGAATATATTTGACCTCAACGGGCTGGCCGGCACGCGCCTCAATGAGGGCGGCGTTCTTTGTCAGAAGGTCTACCGTGCCGCGGCCGACAACGCCGCAGCCAAGCACTGCAACCTGCATGAAATACTCCTTTTTTCTTTTTTGTTATCCATGACAGTATATCACATCATACCGAAAAAATCAAGTTCTTCGCACTCTTTTTCAAAAGAAAAGGAAAGAACCCCGCAAGATGCGGGGCTCTTTCCTCCTGCTTACTCAGCAGCGGCCTCTTCCGCGGTCTTACCGCAGGTGCAGTCCTCGCTGCACGTATTGCCCTCATCACAGTCACCGTCACAGCAATCCTCGCACTCGCACTCAAGCTCGTCCTCGATCTCGTAGCCCGTAAACTTGTTGATGAGATAGATCACACCGAAGGCAGCGGCCAAAACGCTGGCAACGTAACCAACGGCGGCAAAAAACTTAGTCATCTTGGTATCCCCCTTTCCTTGGTATTTTTATTGTATCATATTCGCTCCCCGATTGCAAGAACTTTTTCAAAAAAAGAGAAAAAAGGACTTGCATTTTGAGAAGGGTTGTGCTATAATAACATTCGCGTGATTTGTATTCTAAATAAAATGCACATAGAGTTCCCGTTTTTTGGGGGCAGAGATTCAGGAGGTGTCAATCATGGCAAAATGCAGTGTTTGCGGAAAAGGCGTCGTTTTCGGCCACAACGTTTCCCACTCGAACCGTAAGACCAACCGCACTTGGAAGCCCAACATCCGCAAGGTCAAGGCCATCGTCGGCGGCAGCCGCGAGAGCGTTTACGTTTGCAGCCGTTGCCTTCGTTCGGGCAAGGTTGAGCGCGCCTGACCTACAGAAATCCCGTCATACGACGGGTTTTTTGTTTTCGGAGGCAAAATATCTGTAAGCGATCTTCAGGAGAATGGCAAGGAGGGGTCCGAGGAGAAGCCCGAGGATCCCGAAGATCCTTGCTCCGAGATACAGAGAAAACAGCGAGAGCAGGGGATGAACGCCGAGCATATGGCCGACAAGGCGCGGCTCAACGACCTGGCGCACGACCTCGGTGATCCCGAAAAGGATGAGGAGCCCTATCCCAAGGCCTACGTTGCCGATAAGAAGCGAGATGATCCCCCAGGGCACGAGCACCGTCCCGACGCCGATGACGGGCAGGATGTCAAGCGCCGCAAGGATCGCGGCTAAAAGAAGCGGATAGCGCACGCCGAGGAGAGTCAGCCCGACGAGCATCAGAAGAAAAATGATGCCGGTGAGGGTGAGATAGGCACGCAGGTAGGCGCCCCCCATGCGAAAAACGCCGCGGCGCGCTTCTGAAAGGTGCTGTGACAGGCGCCGAGGCAAAAGCCGACGTACGGTATCGTGTACCCTCTCAAGATCCATGCTGAAGTAGAAGGCCGCAACGACCGAAACAAGAAGAAAAAGCACGACCTCGGGCAGAGTCAGGAGCGCGCTCCCGACCACCGAGGGGATCTTCCCTGCAAGCACCTCGACAGACCGGGCAAGAAGCGTGCGAAGATAGTCCGAAAAGCGCGTAAGCGCCGGGCTCCCCGCATCCTCGCCGGGAAGCAGCTCGGAAAGCCTTGCGAGAAAGCGGTCAAGCACCGCGGGATCCTCCACAAGGGACGCAAGCACGCCGCGTGCCTCGGCAAACAGGCGAAAGAGAACGCCGAAAACCACCGAAAGAAAAACAAAAAGAAGCAAAAGAACGGTCAGAAGGCTCACAAGCCGCAGCGGCAGGCGTGTCTTCTTGTGGAGATAAAAGTTCAGAGGGCGCAAAAGGAGCGCCGCCCCCCACGCGAGGAGAAACGGCAGAAGCACCGGCAAAAGGAAGGACACCGACAGCCAAAGGGCAACCGCCACAACGGCAACCGATATCCCCACGGCCGCAATGCGCTCAAAATCGATCTTTAGGAATCTCATAGCTCTACCCCCGAATACTACCTTAGTATATTCGGTTCGGGAGAGGTTTATTTCATTTTTATTATAAAGGAGAAAGCACATGGTCGTCATCGAAATGGAAAACGGAAAGAAAATCAAGCTAGAGATGTGTCCTGAGGCAGCGCCGAGGACCGTCGAGAATTTTGAGGCGCTCGTTCGCCGTGGCTTTTACGACGGGCTGATCTTCCACCGCGTGATCGCCGGCTTTATGATCCAGGGGGGCGATCCCGAGGGGACCGGGATGGGCGGCTCGCGCGAGACGATCGTCGGTGAGTTCGCCGCCAACGGTCACAAGAACCCCTTAAAGCACACGCGCGGCGTTATCTCGATGGCGCGCACCTCGGCCCCGAACTCGGCCTCCTCGCAGTTCTTTATCATGCACGCGGATGCCCCGCACCTTGACGGGCAGTACGCCGCCTTTGGCCGTGTTGTTGAGGGGATGGATACGGTCGACGAGATCGCCGCCGTTGCCACCGATTACAGCGACCGCCCGCGCATCGACATGCGTATGGCCAAGGTAACGATCGAATAAAAAGGAACGGCACCCTCGCGGCTTTGCGGAGGGTGCCGTTCTCTTTTATTGACAAGCCGAAAAAACGGTGCTATTATAAGAGGGAATGAAACCAAGGAGATTTCCGATGCAACCCTTCCTTATGATCCTTTTGTTCGCGGCGATCTCACTGCTCTCGTCAATGAAGGCGATCACGCAAGGCCTCGGTGCGAAGCGGTATACCGTCAATACCGCCGACAGTCTGCTCTTTATGGGCCTTTTCTTCTGCTTTACGGCTGCGACCTTCCTCCCCTCGGTGATCCTCTCGCCGCCGCCGGCCGCCGTCCTGCCTTACGCGGTGGTGGCCGCGTTCCTGAACCTCACCTTTCAGGTGAGCTACACGTTAGCGCTGGCACGCGGACCTGTCGGGATCACGACGCTCTTTTCCTCGCTGGCCATTCTCATCCCTGTCCTCGGCTCGGTCGTTTTCTTCGATGAGGAGATGGGCGCCTTGCGTATCGTGGGGCTTGCACTCACGCTGATCACCTTCCTCCTGAATTCCGAGCCGAAGAAGGGGGACAAGCAACGCACTGCCGATCGCTCCCGGCCCTTTCTGATCGGTCTGACCTTTCTCTCTAATGGCCTTGCCTCATTTTTTCAGAAGTGGTTTGCGCGCGGTGTCTACGGCCATGAGATCGCAGGGTACGGATTTTTCAGCTACGCCCTTGGCGCTTTGATCGCCTTTACCGCCGTTTTCCTGATGGCGCGGCGGAGCCACCGGCCTACGATGCGTATCAAGGGCCCCGCCCTCGGGTGGGCCGCCGCCGTCGGCCTTGCGCTTGGCGCCTTTCAATGGCTCTACACCTACGGTCTGCGCGTGATCGATGCTACACTTCTTATGCCCGTATACAGCGGCGTCAGTGTCATGCTTTCGATGACAGCCGGCGTTATCCTGTTCAAGGAGCGCCCCTCCGGGCGGCGGCTTCTCGGGGCGATCATCGGCATTACCGCCGTGGTCCTATTCGGGATCTCGTGAAATAAATGTAAAGAAAACAACACACTCCGCAAATCCTTGCGGAGTGTGTTGCTTTTAATTGAAGAACTCAAACTCGAAGTCGTAAATGTTGACGATATCCTCTTCCTCAATGCCCTTTTCACGGAGGAGGTCGATAACGCCCTCCTTTTGCAGAATCCGCTGGAAGAAGGCGATCGACTCACGGTCCTCAAAGTTGACCTGACCGAGGAGGTTGCGGAGCCATTCACCCTCCACAAAGAAGGTGCGGTTCTCACGGCGGACGGTCGTTGTGCGCTCGCCGACACCGCGCGTTGAGCGCTCCTCGGGAGTGACCTCATCGGCGTAGACAGTGATGGGGGGCAGCTCCTCAAGGGCAGCGGCAGTAGCGCGAACGAGGGCATCAAGACCTTCGCCGGTCACGGCGCTGACGAGGTAAAGGGGGCGGCCGAGGGCGCGAACGCCCTCAATGAAGCGACGGACGTGCTCCTCCTCCTCAAGGAAGGAATCGCACTTATTGGCGACGACGATCTGAGGGCGGCGAGCGAGCTCGGGGCTGTATCTCTCAAGCTCCTCGTCGATCTTTGTAAGGTCATCGAGGGGATCGCGACCATCGGTGCCGGCGACGTCCACCACATGAAGGAGCAGGCGGCAGCGGTCGACGTGGCGGAGGAAGGCATGGCCGAGGCCAAGACCGTCGGCAGCGCCCTCAATGAGGCCGGGAATGTCGGCGGCGACGAAGCCGTGCCCCTCACCCCCGAGCGCGACGACACCGAGATTCGGGGCGAGGGTGGTAAAGGGATAGTTGGCGATCTTCGGCTTGGCCGCCGAGATACGCGAGAGGATCGAGGACTTACC
>JAZQVJ010000003.1:0-2116 GCA_045631785.1 Eubacteriales bacterium | reverse complement strand
GGGAGCTTGCTGGCATGCAGGTCGCGCGCAATCACGCGCCCCCCGTCGCCCATCGCGATCGCGGCACCGAAGGACTTCCCACCGGGGCAGGCGCAAAGATCCAGCACGGTCTCGCCGGCACGGGGGGCAAGCAGCTCGGTCGTCAGCTGAGAGGCGGTATCCTGAACGAAGAAGTCACCCGTGTCAAAGCCGGGAAGGCTCGCAACGGGAGGGGCCCCACGCACAAGGATACCGAAGGGAGCTATGGGATCGGCGGCGGCATCAAGCCCCGCCCCCAAAAGGCGAAGAAGAAGAGCCTCCCGCGTCACCCTCAGGGTATTGACGCGCAGGGAAAGCGGGGGCCTTTGATTGAAGGCGGCAAGCAACCCCTCGGTCTCCTCCCGCCCAATGCGTCTTGCAAAATACTTGACCGTAGGCAGCGGGATCGACTCGCGCACCGAGAGATACCGCAGATAGTCGCGCCCGGGGTCGGGCAACAGCGTGCTTCCCGCGCGATCGGCGAGAGACCGGAGAACGGCGTTCAAAAAGCCGCGCTCCTCGGTGCTTTTGCCGAGGGCGACGGTTTCGCTGACCGCCGCATGGGGCGGAATACTCGGCATATAGAGAAGCTGATAGAAGCCAAGACGGAGCGCGGCGCGCGTCCTCGGCGCGAGAGAATCAACGCTCCGCGCCGTCAGGGTGCCGATGGCGTAATCAAGATGCAGCCGGCGCTCGACGGCTCCGTAAAAGAGGGCGGTGAGGAAAGCGCGCTCGCGCGGTGCGAGCGCGGCAAGGCGCCCGTCATCCGCCACGAGATTGGCGTAGCCCTCGCGCTCCTCCATCCGCAGGAGCAGGGTGAGCGCGCCACGGCGGGCGACGTCAGTCACGGCGGCGCCCCGAGGCGCTGGCCACGATGAGAAGCAGGCGCAGGACCTGTGCCAGGGTAACGGCAAGTGCCGCTACATAGGTGAGGGCGGCCGCCGTCAAGACGCGGCGCGCGCCTCTCTCCTCCTCGGGAGTGAAGCAGCCGGAATCCGAAAGCGCCGCCAGCGCACGGCGGGAGGCGTTGAATTCGACGGGCAAGGTCACCAGCTGAAAGATCGCAGTCAGGGAAAAGAGCACCACCCCGAAATACGCAAGATAGACGAAGGTCTCGGAGAGGAAGGTCAGGATAAGGCCGAGCATGATCATAAAGATCCCGGCCGACGAGCCGACGTTGGTCACGGGGACCAGCGCCATGCGGAGCTTGGCCGGACCGTACTCCTCGGCGTGCTGAACGGCATGCCCGGCCTCGTGTGCGGCAACGCCGCAGGCCGCGGCGTTGCGGCCGGAGTATACGCCCCCCGACAGATACACAACATCGGTCCGCGGATCGTAATGGTCAGTGAGATGCCCCTCGGTGCGCTCAATACGCACGTGGGTGAGGCCGTGGGCATCCAAAACGCGGCGGGCAGCCTCGGCGCCGCTGATGCCGTTGGCGATGTCCAGTCTTTCATACCGCGCGTAGGTCGACTTTACGTGGAGCGAAGCAAAAAGAGCGAGCAAGACGAAGGGGAGTACAATGATGATGTAATAAATATCAAGAAACATATCAGTTTTCCTTTCTCATCATTTTCATCAGCCTAAGATCTCGCCCTCACGGATGCCCCGGCCGCGGACGAGGTCGGCCGCACTCATCGCACCCTTCCCCTCGGGCTTAACGCGAAGGAGCAGGAGCGTGCCGTCCCCCGTGGCCACCGTGATGCCCCCCTCCCCTCGGTCAGAGAGCGCAAGCACCGTCCCGGGGCGTGCGCCCGTCGGGCACGGCACCGGGTAAGCACCGTAGGGATCAGCCCCCTCGCCGGGGGCGGCGGCGACCACCTTCATGGTCCTCCCGTCCTCGCGGCGCACGGCGGCCAAGGGAATGGGCGAGAGCCCCCGGATCCCGGCAAGGAGCGCCTCGGTCGTTTCCGAGAAGTCAAGGAAGGTATCGGCCTTCTCAATCTTCGGGGCGTAGGATGCCCCCTCCTCGCTCTGGGGGATACGGGGGGCGGTCCCGGCCTCAAGGGCATCGAGTGCCGCAACCAGCGCAGGTCCGCCGATCTCGGCGGAACGGTCATGCACCGTGCCGAAGTCATCCTGCGGCCCGATCGGGAAG
>JAZQVJ010000002.1:0-3350 GCA_045631785.1 Eubacteriales bacterium | reverse complement strand
GGCGGCGGCGGCCTCGGCGGCGACAAGCAGGGCAGGAAGATAGAGCCGACCGCTTTCAAAGGCGCGACCAACGGTGTCGAGCGCGGGAACGACCTCGCCCCGAATGACGTCCAGCGGAGGAACGGTAGCCAAAAGCTCCTCGGTGAGGGCGACGGCCTCCTGACGGAAGCCCTTGACAATGGCGCGGCCGAGGGGGCTTTGGCCTTCGACGGGGGTGGAGGGCGCGGCGAGGGCAGACGTGGGCGCGGTCGGGGCGAAGCCTTCGGCGGCCTTGATGTAGGCGGCGCAGCTCTCGTCGCTCCCCGTGAGTGCCGAGAAGGCGTAATAGACACGCATCATCTCGGAGGAATGGGGGTTCATGATCGCGGCGGAGAGGCCGCGCTCAAGGGCCATCGCGAAGAAGGTGGCGTTCACCGTATCGCGTGCCGGCAGACCAAAGGACACGTTTGAAACGCCCAACGAGGTGTGGCAGCCGAGGTCGCGGCGGACGGCCTCAAGGGCGCGGAGGGTGACGGTGGGGGCCGTGGGATCGGCACTGACGGTGAGGGTGAGGGTGTCAAAGATGACGTCCTTTTTCTTAATGCCGTGGGCGGCGGCGGCCGCAAGGATGCGCTCGGCAATGGCAAGACGGCCCTCGGCGGTTTCGGGGATGCCGTCCTCATCCAGCGTCAGGGCAATGACGGCGCCACCGTATTTTTTGACGAGGGGGAGCACGGTGTCCAGCGACTCACGCTTGCCGCTGACCGAGTTGACGAGGGGCTTGCCGTTGTAACGGCGCAGGGCGGCCTCCATCGCGGCGGGCGAGGCGGTATCAATGCACAGGGGGAGCGAAGTCACGGCCTGGAGCTCGGTGACGGCCTCAGCAAGGAAGGCCGCCTCGTCGATCTCGGGGTGGCCGACGTTGACGTCAAGGATATCGGCACCGGCCTCCTCCTCGGCGACGGCCTCGCGGAGAAGGTAGCCGATATCGTGCGAAAGGATTGCCTCGCGGAAGCGCTTTTTGCCGGTCGGGTTGATGCGCTCACCGATGAGCAGGGGCTTCCCCCCAAAGGTGACGGCGTGGGTGTACGAGGTGACGACGGTCGCGGTCTTCTCGGTGAGGGGACGCGGGATGGCCCCCTCGGTAGCGGCCGTAAGAGCCGCGATGTAGGCGGGTGTCGTACCGCAGCAGCCGCCGATGACGCGTACGCCGCGCGAAACAAGGGTGGCAAGCTCGGAGGCAAAGGCCTCGGCATCGAGATCGTAGACGATCGCGCCTCCCTCGGTGCGCGGAAGCCCCGCGTTTGGCTTCATGACGACGGGGACCGAGGCGGCGGCGAGCAGGCGGTCACAGACCGGATAGAGGGCGCGCGGACCGAGCGAGCAGTTGGCACCGACGGCATCGGCGCCCATGGCCTCGAGCATCGCGACCATCGCCTCGGGAGTGGCGCCGGTCATCAGCTTGCCGTCGGCCGAGTAGGCATTGGTGACGATGACAGGGAGATCGCAGTTCTCCTTGACGGCGAGCAGGGCGGCGCGGGTTTCGTAGCAGTCGTTCATGGTTTCGACGATGACGAGGTCGGCGCCGTGCTTGACACCCAGGCGGACGGTGGTCGCAAAGACGGCGACCGCCTCCTCAAAGTCGAGGTCGCCGAGGGGGGCAAGCAGGCGCCCCGTCGGGCCGATATCGAGGGCAACGAAGGCGTCCTCACGGCGGTCGGCCTCGGTGATCGCGCGGCGCGCGCACGCGACGGCGGCGCCGATCACGGCGTCAAGCTCGTCCTCGGAAAAGCGGAAAAGGTTCGCACCGAAGGTGTTGGTCGAGATCACGTGGCTCCCCGCCTCAAGGTAGGCGCGGTGGATGGCGGTCACGACCTCGGGGCGGTCAAGGCAAAAGCGCTCGGGCGATGCGCCCGGCGTGAGCCCCTCGGCCTGCAGGAGGGTACCCATGCCGCCATCGAGGCGGACGAGGTTCTCTGCGAGAAACTTTCGGAAGTTCATAGTAGCTCCAAGTTGTATGGTTTGGTTTACATTGAATTGTTAAAAGCGAGAGGGGTGAAGCATATCGCGGAGGGCGACTGCGGCAGAGCACAGTTCCTCCGTCGGCTACGGCGAAAAGCCCTCTCAGTCGCGTTCCGCGACAGCTCCCCCGAAGGGGGAGCCATGATTAGAAGGGTGACAAGAGCGCGTGCGGCGCACGGTGGTGTTCGTTACCGAAGCGGATCGCCGTTTATGCCCGCGAGGGCTGTGACGGACTTTGTGGGTGTCATCAGATTCCCTTCCGTCAAGGTGATGCCGAGGGTTTTTCCGGCATCGAGAAGGGGGAGTAGCTCCCTCTGCAGGGTGAGGGGGAGGTCGCCGTAGCCGGGCGAGAAGCGCGGGGTGAGGGCGAGGCCCTCGCTTTGGAGGTCAGCGACAAAGGCCTCGACGAGGGCCTCGCATCGCTCGGAGCCGAGCGCCGAGAGAAGCAGGGCGCGGGCCGGGGATGTGCGCGTATAGCGGGCGAGGCGGCGGTCGATCCCGATGCCGACGGTGGCGGCAAAGGCGAGGGCCGAGGTGCATCCCGCAAGGCGCGCGGCAAGCGATTGCGAGGCGACCGAGAGAGGGCCGGCCGTCACGGTGCCCCCTTCGACCGTCAGAGGGAGGGTGCGAAAGGCCACACGGTAGGTGAAAAGACCTTCCGCCTCCCCGAGGATGTCCGGAAGGAGGCGAACGGCGGCTTCATCCTGCTCGTTTGAGCGCGCGTAACGAAGCACCTCGCGGCGGTCGATCGGCGGCGGCGGATAGGTGCGGGTGATAACGGGTGTCATTTGCCGAGGATATCCGAGAGGTTCCGGAGGATGCCCCGCGCAACCTCGGGCTTGTTCATCGTGTAGACGTGGACGTTCGTGATCCCATTGGCGAAAAGGTCAATGATCTGGTCAGTGGCGTAGGCGATGCCCGCCTGCATCATGGCGCACGGATCGCTCCCGAACTTGTCAACCAGCGACTTGAAGCGCTGGGGCATCAGGGAGCCCGAGAGGCGAATGGCGCGCTCAACCTGGTTGCCGTTGGTGATAGGCATAACACCGGGTATTACCGGTACTGTGATGCCTTCTTCGCGTATTCTGTAAAGGAAACTGTACAGTAGCGAGTTGTCGAAGAACATCTGTGTGGTGAGGAAGTCACAGCCGGCCTCGACCTTCTCACGCAGGTAGCGGAGGTCGGCGCGGCGGTCGGTGCTTT
Source organism: Eubacteriales bacterium (assembly GCA_045631785.1). Lineage (GTDB taxonomy): Bacteria > Bacillota > Clostridia > Oscillospirales > CAG-272 > UBA1740. The sequence continues at coordinate 146 of JAZQVJ010000002.1, read as the reverse complement.
CGGGATGGATCTCGGGATAGCAGGCACCGCCGATGCAGAAGTCGCCGGCCGCACGGAGCTCACGGACAAGCTCCGAGGCGTGGCGGTAGTCCCAGGACGAACGGTCGGCGCCCTCCAGCTCCTTGGGGACGTCACCGCGCAGGGCC
>JAZQVJ010000001.1:0-2213 GCA_045631785.1 Eubacteriales bacterium | reverse complement strand
AAAAAGAGAGCAGCGGTGCTGCTCTCTTTTTGGTTATGCCCGAATTCAACGTCCTTATTCCTCGGTGGCAACCTCAACGATCTCCGCCGTTACAACGAAGTTCTTGACCGATTCGATCGAGCTTTCGCACTGCTTGCGGGTGGTATAGGACTCGCCCATAAAGGCGGGGGCCACACCGATGTTCCGGAGAATGTAGCGGAAGCGACCGAACTTATCCTGATCGATCGAGAAGTTGCCGACGTAAACGGCACGCTTGAAGGAGTTGATGCCGGCAAGGCACTGGCAGAGCTTTTGATAGTTCTTACCCGTGTAGAGGACCTGACCGTTGTTGGCCACGAGGTAGAAGCGATATTCCTTATCCTCACCGCGCGAGATCTCAAACTTACCCATCTTGCTCGCAGCAGCCTCGTTGGCGGCCACGGCATCCCAGTCCACGTCCGATACCTTGCGGAGCGAGGCCTTGGCCGCAACAAAGGCGGCTACCTGCTCCTCGGTGGGAGTGAACTCGGCAACCACGGCATCGGGGGCAAAGCGCTTGACCGACTCGACGCACTTCTCGCACTGCGCGCGCGTCGAATAGTTTTCACCGTAATATTTGCGGTTAAGTACGTAGCGGTAACGCTTGTATTTGTCGGAGATGACGGCAAAGTTGCCACCCACCACCGCGCGGCGGAAGGTATCAATGCCGACGATCGCCCCCTCCATCGTGGTGAAGCCGATGCTCTCGTAAAGAAGCTGGCCGTTGTTGGCCACAAGATAGAAGCGGTAGCCGTCGGGTGCAAGATCGAACTCATACTTGCCGTACACCTTAGGGCCCGTGGGGGCGGCCGGCTTGACAGGCTCTGCCTCGGGGGCAGGGGCCGGCGCAGGCTTTTCCACCTTCACAACGCGCACGATCACGCTCTCGTCCTTGCCAACGATGGTCTTGCCGCCAAGGGGCATCTCGGGAGCCGGAGCAGGCTCGGCCTTGGGCGCGGGAGCCGGAGCAGGCTCTGCCTTGGGTGCGGGAGCCGGAGCAGGCTCTGCCTTGGGCGCAGGAGCCGGAGCAGGCTCTGCCTTGGGCGCGGGAGCCGGAGCAGGCTCGGCCTTGGGTGCGGGAGCCGGAGCAGGCTCGGCCTTGGGCGCGGGAGCCGGAGCAGGCTCTGCCTTGGGTGCGGGAGCCGGAGCAGGCTCGGCCTTGGGCGCGGGAGCCGGAGCAGGCTCGGCCTTGGGCGCGGGAGCCGGAGCAGGCTCGGCCTTCGCAGGTTCCTCGGCAACCGCAGCTTCTGCCGCAGGTGCTACGACCTCTTCGATCTCATCCTTTTTCTTTTTGCGATTGAACCAACTGAAAAGTCCCATGACTACCTCTTTCCGTACGGAGCGCCGCCCCGCACCGCAATTTATAGTATACTATCTTCATTATACGGGTTTTATTCCTCCTTTGCAAGAGCTTTTCGACATTTTTTCATATTTTTTCGTAAGGTGTGATTTACAAATCCGACAACGTGACCAGCCGAAAATCACCCCCTACCTCGCAAAAGCAAAAGAAAATCCCCCATTTGTTGGGGGATTTTCTTTTGACCTCAAAAAGCGCAGCCGATACGGCACCGACAAAAATAGAATTGATGCTAACGCATGGCCACAAGCACTGCGGGGGTGCGGGGGATGGCCGAGAGAAAGCGGTAACCGAAAAAGAGCACCCTATCGTGTGCTCTTTTTCGATTATGTCTAACGGCGTGCGTCCCGAAATTAAAGAATGATCGAACGGATAAGGTTCAGATCGTTATCGACGAGGATGAACTCGGCATCGTAGCCGACACGCAATTCTCCCTTCTTCATACCAAGCGAGCGCGCGGGCGTTGCCGAGGCCATGCGGAGAGCGTCGGCCTTCGGGATGCCGAACTCGATCGCCTTGCGGACACAACCGAGGAGGGGTGTCGTGGAGCCGGCAAGATTACCGGCCTCAATACGGGCCACCCCGTCACGGACGATGATCTTCTGACCGCCGAAGGAGAATTCACCGTCGCCAAGGCCGGTCGCGCGGAGCGAATCGCTCACGAGGATCACGCGGTCGGGACCGAGGGCGCGGTACAGGGTGAGGATGGCGGCGCGCGAAACGTGCAGGCCGTCACAGATCACCTCGGCATAGATCCCCTGCTCGATAGCGGCACCGATCGGGCCGGGATCGCGGTGATGCAGAGGGGCCATGGTGTTAAAGGTGTGGGTCAGGGAGG